>JALOKO010000020.1 GCA_025456495.1 Bryobacterales bacterium
GACGCCGTAGACGAACTCATCAAGGTGCTCGTCGAAAAGGGCGCCTAACAGGATTCGCTTGCGGGCTCACCGCGCACTGTAGACTGCCCGGGGTAGCTTGAACTGGCTGGATACTGCAATCTTGTGGACAAAGGGCGAGGCCTCGGCCTCGCCCTTTGTTTTGCCTGCCCGCCCTTCCCAGGCGACTGGACAGCCGGCGATTCAAACTGGAGACCTCCCGCGAGTGGCTGCACCAGTCAGACACATGACAGCGGACGACGGCTGGCTTTACGATAGGGAATCGCCATGCCCATGAAGCCCCTGCCCGTTAAGCCCCCACCCACGAGGTCCTCGGCCACCCAGCCCCCCGCCGCCAGACCTGCCGCCACCATGCTTGCGGCTACCAATGGAAACAGGCCACCGGCAGAGGAAGAGGCGCCACGCATCGACCCCCGTTTCGCCTGCTTTGCCCTGGAGATCCGGCCCTCCCCCATCCATCGTTGGGGCATCTACGCGCTAGAGCGGATTCCGCCGCGCCGGAAGGTGATGGAATACACCGGCGAACGCATCAGTCGCCGCGAAACCAAGCGCCGTGGCGAGGAGCGTGAGTTGCACTACCTGTTCACCCTGAACAGCTACTGGACCATCGACGGCTCAGTAGGTGGCAGCGGCGCGGAGTACATCAACCATTGTTGCGAACCGAACCTGGTGGCGAGAATCGTTCGTGAACGCATCCTCTACTTCAGCCTGCGCGAGATCCAACCCGGTGAAGAACTGCTGATCGATTACCGCTTCGAGAAGAAGATGGAGGAGGTTCCGTGCCGCTGTGGGGTGCCCGGCTGCAGAGGCACCATCAACCTTCTGGAATAGCGTCAAGCTGCCCGAATCGCCAGCCACCTGCTGCCAGCGCCGTCCGCTGAAATCGGCGTCCGGCGAATGTCCCGCTTGCAACCGTCGGTCCAGGTGGAAACGCGGCGCAGGCCACCATGTATGCGCGTGGCGCCAGCGATTAGCTTCTGGTCCGGGTAGCGCCCAGCCAAGTGGACCCGCGAACGCTTTGAAACCAGGGAGTCGCGGGGATGGCCAGCAGCGACGCCAGCAACATCACGCCGATGCCCCCCAGCAGGATTGCGGGAAAGCCGGTTCCGCGTTGCAACAGGAAGCCCAGAATCAAGGGGGCGCCAGCGGTGCTCATCACGACCAGAGACGTAATGGCGCTGCGGACCTTGCCGACGTGTTCGGGCCCATAGAACTCGAATCCGATGGCATTTGGCAGCAGGTAGATCGGCGCCAGTCGGGCTGCGGAAAAGCGATCAATCACCGGCCCCACGGCAATAGAGGAAAGGGCTCTCGATAGGGCGTAGGCGGTGAAGGCGCTGGCGATGAGAGCCGCGCTCCAGCCTTTGCTTTCCGCCAGCGGCAACTGATACAGGAACAGCCCGGTCTGGACAAAGGGCAGCGCGAGGATCGCCGGAAGCAGGCAATACAGGCGCCAATCCCGCCAGATCATGCGCGCGTGGAAGCCATCGTTGGGTTCCGCGGTCTGCTCCACCGCAGCCACTTTGCCGCTGTGCTTCCGCAGCAACAACAGCAATCCGGGCAGCACCACCAGCAGCAGGATGGCGGCCACGGCCAGCCAGGCGGCGCGCCACGAAATCAGATACACCAGACCAGCAAAGAGAGCCGGCAGCAAGGCTTCGCCCAAGGGATAGCCCAGGCTTGCGAAGCCCAGCGCCTTGCCGCGATTCTGATGGAACTCCCGGGCCATGACAGTCATCGACACGTGCGCCAGCAGGCCTTGTCCCACCATGCGCAGGCCCAGGATGCCCGCAGCCAACACCACCACGTGCGGAGACACAGCCACCAGCAGTGAGGCCCCCGCCAACGCGCAAACCACCACTGCCGTGTAGCGCGGCAACGAGGTGCGGTCAATCAACGATCCCGTATAGGGCAACGCGAGCGCGCCCAGCAGGGTGGCCATGGAATACAGCAATCCAAACTGAGCCTCACCCAGTTCGAACTCGCGCAGGAACACAGGGACGGATAGGGCGATGAAAAAGGTCTGCCCGAAGCTGGTGGACAGCGCCGTCACCAGGCCGAACCAGAGCAGCGGACCCTCTTGCCGTAATAGTCGAAAGTAGTTCATTCGTTGGGAAGTCTCGTGCGTGGGCTTCTGTCGCGAACGGGCGACCTGCACGCGTCGCGAACGGGCGCACTGCACACATTGGTGCGCTTCCGGCTTTCCGTCTAAGCGGGCGGTCCCGCTCTCTTGCTCACACCGCGTGCAGGCGCCAGATATGCCGCCCTCGATGCGTTCCAGTGCCGCTTCCACTTAGGCCAAACGTTGCCGCCTTCGTCGTTCCAGCTCAAGCGCCAATTGCTGTGACTGCATGGCGTCCTGATGCGTGAGCCGCCCGATGGCTGCGTCGGGCGAGACCGGGGCGGTGCCTTCGCGGTTGCCCGCTAGCCCCTCTTGCAATTGCTGCCGGGCGGCCAACAGCAACTGGCGGTATTTGGCCTGAGCTTCCTTTGTCACAGGGGCATAACCGAATGCCGTGGCCCCTTCCGGAAACCACCACGCATGCCCCTCTCTTACCCTATCGGAAGCCAGCGGCGAAAATACAATTCAAAGTGAATATGACTTGGATAAGTCATCCTCCGGCCGCAACCCGCAACACGCAATGCACACGCCGAAGCGGTGAGTCGCGCTCGCGCCGGGTTGGCCCTACCTGGACGGCCCGTCCGCCGGTGGGCTGAACGAGGCATTCCGCGTCATGATCCATTGGTCGAAGCGGAAGCCATCTTCCCGCATGCTGAACATCACCGTGTGCTGTCCGGGTGTGGCGATATCCAGATAGATTCGTCCTGCTTCGCCGCAATGGTTGGCCTGCGTCCGCTGCTTGGATTCCCATCGCCAGCGTCTCTTGCCCTCACACCACTGCATCCGCCTCCCGCTCTCAGGCCAATCGCCATCTAGCCCGACGTGAATCCCGTTGTCCTCTGATCCCGTGGAAAAAGCGCGCACCCAGATGTAGTAGCGCCCGGGATTCCGCACGCGGACGCGGTAGTGCAAAACGGCTATCTGGCCTGGCTGGTTGCTGAAGTTCTCGCCCGCCACAAGCGGGTCGTCATGGGTCCGCCGGGTATCTGGAAGCACCTGCAGATAGCGGCCCGCACTGGCGCTGGCGCCGGGCAGCAGGTCCGCGTCCGGTCCCGCAGAGGCCACCTCCAGGGGCAGCCTCGCCCAACGCCGCTTGGTGTCGAGTTGTTGATCGTGATACTGCTCTGCTTCGGCAATCAAATAGCCATCGGCTTCCTCGAAGTGGGCGGGACTCTGCGCGGCTGCGGGAGGCGTTGTTTGCGGAATCGCCCTTTGGGACGCCATCGCCCAACAAAGCAGCAGCATCGCGATGGGAAGCATACCGGATACGGCAGGTCGCATGGCCTCATCCTATCGAAGACGATGCGCCCGTAGGCTTACCAACCGAAATGGCGACGGAACGCCGGGTTCCCGGTGGCGAGTCCGCTAGAATTCAGAGAGGAGAGAGGAGGCCCGCATGCCCCACCCGATTACCCCCACCCGTCGCCAGTTCGCGCGCGCTCTTACGGCTGTGCCCGCGGCCAGCCTGCTGTCAAGCGCGCAGGGTTCCGGATCACAGCCCGTGCTGTTGGGCGCGCCCATCTTCCTGAAGACTGAGGACCCCACTCAGCTTGCCCGCGAGCATACCAGGCTGGGCTATCGGGCCGCCTACTGCCCCAACGCCACCCTTGCCGATGCCGCACGCTGCAAGGCCATCGAGGACGCCTTCGCCAAGGAAGGCGTGGCGATTGCTGAGGTGGGCGCCTGGAAGAACATGCTGGCGCCCGACGCCGCTGAGCGCAAGGCCAACATGGACTACATCATCGATCGGATGGCCTTGGCCGATGCCGTCGGCGCCCGCTGCTGCGTGACGATTGCCGGATCCTACAATCCCAAAGTCTGGTATGGCCCTCACCCGGAGAACTTTTCGTTCGAGTTCTTTGACGCGACGGTGGAGAACGTCCGCAAGGTGATTGAGGCCGTCAAGCCCAAGCGCGCCAAGTTCGCCATTGAGATGATGGGCTGGTGCATTCCCAGTGGCCCGGAGGAATACCTGCGGCTGGTACAGGCCATTAACCACCCCGCCTTTGGAGTCCACATCGATGTCTGCAATGGCATCCACAGCCCCGAGCGTTACTACAACAATGCCGCCTTCACCCGCTCCTGTTTCCGGATTCTGGGCAAGCATGTGGTAAGCGTTCATGCCAAGGATCTGCAATGGCTGCCCGCCATGCAAATACACTTCGTTGAGGTGGTTCCCGGAACCGGCGACTACGATTACCGCCCCCTGCTGACAGAGATGGCGAAGTTGCCCCAGCCCACCCCGCTGATGCTGGAGCATCTGAAGACGGCAGAGGAGTACGCGCAGGGCGTAGAGCACATCCGCAAAGTGGCGGGCGAATCGCGCGTACGGCTTAGCTGAGCCCGCCACACCCCGAAGCCCGCCGCACCCTGGGCCCGCCACCCCCTGGGCCCGCCCCCTGCGCGGCCAGCCTGCGAATCTCTTGCGTCGCGCTCGCGGTCGCGATTGCGGTCGCGCTCGCGGCTCTCGCGTTCACCCGAATCGCGATACCATGCGTACGCAATGTCTCGTTTCCTAATCCCCACTCTCCTCTGCCTGAGTCTGTTGTGGACCGCGCCCGTTGGCGCTCAGCCACAGGCCCCGCTCGCGGCGGGCGCCACGGACGCTTACCGTGTCCTCGATGCCAAGAGGGAAGGGGGATTGCGCGCCTACCTGGACCAACTGGCCGAAGGGCACTTCGCCGCTCGCGAGACCGCCATCGCCGCCATTCAGACACCAGAGGCCCTCCGCGATCGACAGCAACGAGTACGTGAGACCGTGCTGCGTGGCTTCGATGGGTGGCCAGAGAAAACCCCATTGCGGGCGCGCATCGTGAGCGCCGTGCAGCGGGACGGCTATCGCGTGGAAAAGCTACTGTATGAGAGCATTCCGGGCCTGTATGTCACGGCCAACGTGTACGTGCCCACCAGCCCCGCGCACGGCCCGGGGCCTTTCCCCGCGGTACTAGGAACCGCCGGTCACCACAACGACGGCAAGCTGGCGCCGCTCTACCAGCACGGCTGGGTAGAACTGGCTCGCAGGGGCTTTCTTGTGCTGGCTTACGACCCCATCGGACAGGGCGAGCGCCTGCAGTACATCGACGAGGACACGGGCGAGTCCCTGGTAGGGAACGGCACCCGCGAACACATCATGCTGGGCACGCTGGCCTTGATTACCGGCACGAACTTCGCCCGCTACGAAATCTGGGACGGCATCCGCGCAGTGGATTACCTGCTGACGCGCAACGACGTGGACCCCAAGCGCCTGGCCGTGGTGGGCAATTCCGGTGGTGGCACGCAGAGCGCTTACCTGAATCTGCTGGAGGAGCGGCTGGCCACGGCGTCGCCGAGTTGCTATATCACCTCATGGCGCCAGCTATGGTACAACCCGGGCCCACAGGACGCGGAACAGGTCTTCGTTGATTTCGTAAAGGACGGCTTCGACTTCGCCGATTTCCTGACGGCCTATGCGCCGCGTCCGGTGCAGATGCTGGCAGCCATTCGCGACTACTTCCCCATCGTTGGCGCCCGTGCCGCCTTCGCCGAAACGCAGCGCCTGTATGGGCTGCTGGGCGCCCGCGACCAGGCGGGTTACTTTGAATACGACGACACCCACGGATGGAGCCAGCCCCGCCGCGAGGCCACCTACCGCTGGCTAAGCCGCCACCTCCAGGGCCGGGAAGATGCGCGTCCGGAATCGCCCTTCCAACCCGAGCCGGCCAAGGCGCTTCACGTCACTCAGAAAGGCCAGGTGCTGCTATCCATGGGGGGACGCAGCCTGCAGCAAATTCTGCGCGACCGCGCTGCCGAACGCTACCAACAGCGCGCTGCCCTTACGATTGCGGACGCAGATCGCGCCGGCTTCCGTAACCTGCTGCGACAAACGCTCCGCGTACTGCCCCGGCGGCAGCAACCGGGCGCGACGGGCAGCGTCGTGGGGGCCATCCGTCGCGAGGGCTACCGGATTGACAAGCTCCGGATTCCGGTGGGCGATGGCGGTCAGGTTCCAGGGCTCCTGTTCCTGCCGGATCAACCGGCTGCCGACGCGCGGTTGGTGGTGTCGGTCGATGACCGCGGAAAAGCGGCCGAAGCCGGGGAGTCGGGGCGGCTGGCGCGCTTGGCCCAGGCCGGGCACGCCGTGCTGGCCTTGGACCTGCGTGGCGTCGGCGAGTGGGAAGCTGAGGACAAGATGGTGGGCTACACGCCGCTCTACCGCGAGTCCATGCGTGCCCTGTTGGTGGGCTCCACGCTGCCTGCCATCCAAACCCAGGACCTGCTGGAAGCAATCACCCACGCGCCGCTGCCGGAGCCCTGGGGCAAGCGGCCGCTGCGCCTGCTGGGCAAGGGCAACATGGGCTGGATTGCCCTGTTCGCCGCTGCCTTGGCTGAGGACGCGCTGGCGGCCCGCATCCAGGGGGTGGCCACCGATGAGGCTTTGCTTTCCTACAGCGACATCGCCCGCAGTCCACGCCATTACTTCACGGTGGGCGTGGTGGTTCCTGACGTGCTGCGCGCCTTTGACCTGCCGGACGTGGCGGCATCCCTGGCCAACAAGGATCTGCTGCTGATGAATGCGCGCGCACCCATGGAGTACCTGCATGCCCGCGAAAGCGCCCGCCATGAGTACGCCGTCGCCGTCAACGCCTTCCGCGCCGCGAATCGCGAAGAGCACCTGTCCATCCTGCGGGTCCCGGAGACGGATACTTCCCAGGTGCTTCTGGAATGGCTTTCGCGCTAAGCCGGAACTTCCTGGCGCGCGGGCGTCCTTGCGGGTATCTGATGAGCTAATGGATTCCCTACGCATGCTGGCCGTAAGCAAGCACTACCGCTCCAACGGAGTGGATGTGCCCGCGCTGCGCGACTTCAGCCATCGCTTCCGCGCGGGCGAGTTTGTGGCGCTTGTCGGACGAAGCGGCTGCGGGAAGACCACCCTCCTGAACCTTGCCGGGGCGATGGATTTCCCCTCCCAGGGCGAGGTGTGGATCGGCGACGCCTGCACCAGCCGGTTGGACGACGCCGGCCTCACTCGTCTCCGCCGCACCCGCATTGGCTTCATCTTCCAGTTCTTTCAGCTGCTGCCCACCTTAAGCGTCGTGGAAAACGTGGAGCTGCCCTTGCTGCTGGCGGCAGCGCCGGACCCTCGTGCCCAGGCCCTGCGCAGTCTCGAATGGGTTGAGATGGCCGACTTCGCGCAGCGCATGCCGCACCAGTTGTCGGGGGGGCAGATGCAGCGGGTTGCCATTGCACGCGCCCTGGTGCATCGGCCGCAATTGCTGCTGGCGGATGAGCCCATCGGCAACCTGGATACCACCACCGGTAATCTTGTCCTTGAGTTGCTGCGGCGCGCCGCCAGCGAACAGGGCGCCACCGTGCTGATGGCCACACACAGCCCGGAATCCACCAGCATCACCGACACCATCATCCGCCTTCGCGATGGTGCGGTTGAGGACATCACCCAACCGGCATGCACCGTCTGAAGCTATTCCATCGGGTCATCCTGCGGCCGATGCTGGCCCAGCCCTCTCGTGGACTGTTGACCTTCGTGGCCGTCGCCCTTGGCGTGGCCGTCGTGATCGCCATTGACCTTGCCGGGTTCGCCGCCGCGGGCAGTTTCCGGTCCAGCATGGAGAGTCTGGCGGGCAAAGCGTCGTTGGAGCTGGCCGGGTCCACTGGCATCCCGGAAGACACGCTGGGCAAGCTGGCCACGTTGCCCATTCCCGTTCGCTTTGAGCCGCGCGTGGAGGAATACATCACCGACGAAGCCAGCGGTGTAGTCACCTCCCTGATTGGCATTGACCTGGTGGCCCATGCGCAGCGCAATCTCGTCCTGGGCGATGCCAGTGGTCTGGAAGTGCTTGACCATCCGCGGGCCGCCTGGGTGGGGGCCGGTTTGGGACGCCAGCCGGGCGACGAACTGCGCATCACCATCCAGGATCGCAGCGAAACCCTGCGTGTCTCCGGCGTCTTTCAGGAAGAAGGGGACCAGCCCGGCACGAATCGCGTGGTGGTGGTAGACCTGCCCGTGGCCCAGGCCCTCACCGGGCGCGAGGGCCTGCTGGACCGCGTGGAGGTTGAGTTCCCTGAGGATGTGGACGAGGCCGCCGTCCGCGCCGCTGTCAGCGCTGTTCTGCCCGCTGGTGTTGAGCTGCGCAGCTTCGGCGCCCGCACGGACGCCAACCGCCGCATGCTGGGCGCCTTCCGCTGGAACCTGCGCATCCTAAGTGGGATTGCCCTGGTTGTGGGAGCCTTTCTCATCTACAACACGATTTCCGTTTCTGTGGTGCGCCGTCGCGGAGAGATTGGCGTGTTGCGCGCGCTGGGCGTCACCCGGACTGGCGCCCAAGCGTTGTTCCTGGCCGAGGCGGCGGCCTTTGGCATCGCCGGCGGATTGGCGGGCGCGGCGCTGGGTACTTTGATGGCGCGGGCTGCCGTTGACCTGCTGGCTGCCACCGTGAATGCGCTGTACGTCACCAGCACCCCGGGCGCTGTCTCCCTCAGTGCGGGACACCTCGCCGCCAGCCTCCTGCTGGGCCTGGGCGTTTCGCTTGCCGCGGCGTTTGCTCCGGCTCGCGAGGCAGGGTCGATTGCTCCGGTGGAGGCCATGGCGCGTGGCCGTCGCGATTACGATGTGCGCGTCAATGCCGGACGCAACGCCCTGTGGGGCGCCCTGCTGCTGGCAACTGGCGCGGCCTTCTGCTGGATGCCCCCCGTGGATGGACGTCCCCTGTTCGGCTATCTGGCCACCCTCCTGCTGATACTCGGAACGGCGATGCTGCTTCCGTTGCTCATCACCCTGCTCAACGCCGCCGCCCAGCGGCAGGTCACCCGCCTGTTCGGGGTGGAGGGCCTGTTGGCCGCGCGCAGTCTGACGGGAAGCCTGCGCCGTAGCGCCGTTCTGGTGGGCGCGCTCTCCACGGCCGTCGCCATGATGGCCAGCGTCGCCCTGATGGTGGGTAGCTTCCGCCAGACCGTCATGGTGTGGATGGATAACCAGATCCAGGCCGACATCTACCTGCGCGCCGCTGCTCCCAGTTCCCCTGACAACTACCCGCCCATTCATCCAGACGTCGCCGCCGCCCTGGAAGCGCTGCCCGAAGTGGCCGCCGTAGACCGCTTTCGCGCCGTCTCGCTGATGTTGAACGGAAAGCCTGCCACGCTGGGTTTTGGCGATTCCCAACTGATGCGGACTCAAGGGCGCACCTCCTTCCTTCCGGGCCAGGACCGCCAGGCCATCCTCACCCGCCTCCCCACCGGACCCTACGTTGTCGTCAGCGAACCCTTCTCCCAGAAGCACGACGCGCGTGTGGGCGGCACGCTGCAATTGCCCCTGCCCAGCGGACCCATGGAGGTGACCATCCTGGGGATCTTCAACGACTACAGCAACGAGCGCGGCACGGTCTTCGGTGACGCCGCAGTCTTCGCGCCGCGCTTCCCCCGCCAGGAAATCACCAGCCTTTCGGTGTATCTCCGCGACGGGGTCTCGCTCGATGCGGGTCGCCTGGCCGTGGAGCAGGCCACCGCGAACCGTCGCGTGCTGGTCTTCACCAACCGTAGCCTGCGCGCTGAGGCCATCCGCATCTTTGACCAGACCTTTGCCATCACCTGGGCTCTGGAAGCGGTGGCCATCTTCGTGGCTGTCATGGGCATGGCCGGCGCGCTGGTGGCCCTGGTGATGGACCGCCGTCGGGAACTCAGCCTGCTGCGCTTTCTGGGGGCCTCCAAGCCGCAGATCCAGCGCCTCATCTACTTTGAGGCAGGCCTGCTGGGGATGCTCTCCAATGTCGTGGGCCTTCTCTTGGGCTTCGCGCTCGCGCTGATTCTCATCTACGTCATCAATCGCCAAAGCTTTGGCTGGACCTTCCAGTTCCACTGGCCGGGCGCGTTGTTGTTGGGCGCGCTCACCTTGATCTACGCCGCTACCCTGGCCTCAGCCTGGTTTCCGGCGCGGGTGGCCACGCGGTTGAATCCCATTGAGGTAATCCACGAAGAATGACCAGCCGCCGCCAGCTCCTGCAACTCCTTTCCGCCGTCGTCGGCGCCAGCGCCTTCGGCAGCCATGCCAGGGCGGCATCCTCGCCCTGGCGGCTGGCCCTGCCCGGCTATCGCTATCAGTTTCCGCGCGACCACATGGCCCATCCAGACTTCCAGACAGAATGGTGGTATTTCACCGGGAACCTGCGCGACCAGCGCGACAGCGACTTCGGTTACGAACTCACCTTCTTCCGGCAGGCGCGCCAGGTAGCGCCGGATGCCCGCGCTGCGTGGCAGACAGGCCAGTTATACCTGGCGCACTTCGCCCTCACCGATGTCGCTGGCGGCGGCTTCGAACACCGTGAACGCCTGAACCGTCCCGGGCCGGGGCTTGCCGGGGCCGACGCCAGCACAGGGCGCGTGTGGAATGGAAACTGGCAGGCCCAATTGACGGGTGACCATGATTGGCGACTCCAGGCGGTGGACGCCGGCTTCGCAATCGAACTGGACCTTCGCAGCGCCAAGCAGCCCGTACTGCACGGCGAAAACGGGATTCACCAAAAGGCGTCCGAGGCCGGCAGGGCATCCCATTACATCTCGCTCACCCGCTTGGAAACCGCTGGAACCTTGACGGTGCGCGGACGCCGGATGGCGGTGCGCGGGCTCTCTTGGATGGACCACGAATTCTTCACCAGCCAGTTGGGCGGCAACCAGGTGGGCTGGGATTGGTTCTCTATCCAGTTGGACGACGGTGCGGAACTGATGATCTATCGCTTGCGCAGGCGCGACGGCTCCATTGAACCCCTGTCCGGCGGGTCCTATGTCCATCCCGATGGCCGCTGGGAACGCCTGCGGCTGGAGGATTTCACTCTGCGGACCCGCGGCGTGTGGACCAGCCCGCGCACCGGCGGCGTTTACCCCACCGCCTGGGACATCGGCGTCCCCCGCCTCCACCTTCGCCTCACCGCCCAACCCCTGCTCGACCACCAGGAACTGGTGAGCGAACGCCGTTTAGGCCCCAGCTACTGGGAGGGTCTCATGCAGTACCAGGGTACCCGCCAAGGGAAATCCCTCAGTGGCAAGGGTTATTTGGAACTAACGGGCTATGCGGGAGATGTTGACCTAAGCGGTCAGGAACGTGGCGGACTCACTCGGTAGTTTGCTGTGTACCAGCACCCCAGCGCCGGTTTTCTTTCTATAAACTATTGATTCTTAGGGCATACCCACTGGTAGTACCAGATGCCGCCCCTACCCTGCTGCTGATGGCCCAGGTACCGTCCTGACCTCTCTTCGCCACGACAGCAAGCGCGTTTGCTGGCACTATGGTCTTGCAAGCAGCCCCGCTTCCAAGCTGGGGCGAAGGAGACCAGATGAAAATCCCGTTGCAAGAGATGACCGTAGAGCAGTTAGTCGCCGAACTTCCCAAGCGGATGCTGGCGATGGCCGTGTTCCTGGCTCTGGTGTGTGTGGTGATCTCCATCATCGCCGCGATGGCGTTGAACCATGGATTGTCCTGGGGCTACATGCTTGCCTTCGTAGCTTGCGTGCTGGCCGCGCCGTTTCCGGTGGCGCGCGTGGCGCGCTGGATGGTGGCCCCCGCGCATGAGCGTCGCCAGCGCCGGCGGGAGCGGATGCACCGCGCGCTGGCTGAGTTCTCATTCCACGGCGGGGATTCCCGGGTTTAGTGGCTGCCTGGCCGCCCGCATTCGGCGCGGGAGCCGCATGTTCGGCATTACCCCGCGGGCGGCCAGCTTTTTCCCCTTCGCCTCTCTGCTCTCAGCCCGCTCCTCCACCCCCTCCCCCGGGGCGCTTCCCCATCCTGCGCATCCCCCTCAAGGGTTGTTCCTTCTGCTAATGGCGCCCCGCAAATCCCGTCCGCATGCAGCGTGGCTGCGGAAATTCCTTTCGTTCCACCTGCCGCCGCCAAGGGGGTCACGTCAGTTACGGATTTCTTTTCAGATAGGGAAGTCCTTGATATAGCGGGGCTTGCCCGTGCTGCTTGCCGGGTTGTGGCCTTTCCTGGGCTATGGACACAGCGGCGCCGCCGCTACGCTGGGGCGTGATGATTGCACGGCAATTGATACGGAAACTAGCGCGGCAAGCGCGGGTCAGCGAGGCGCAGGCAGCGGACTCACTGGATGAACTGGTCCACGGCATTGTCCAGCGCTTGAAGCGGAAGGAACCGGTAGAGGTTCCAGGAGTGGCGCGGCTGGTGCCCGGCGCCGATGGCAAGGTGGTGGCGTTGCCGCTGCAGACTCCCACGGGGAACCGCGATGCGAGTGCTTGAAGATAACGAAGTCCGGCAGTTGCTCTTTCCGGACGCAACCCCCACCTCCATCGAAGCCAAGCTGGAGTTGCTGCTGCGAGACACCCTTGCCCGCGAGGGAAGCCTGTGTCTGGGGGGGGTGGGCGCCTTTCGGTTATTAGCCAACGGGCGTATCGCATTCGATCCCTGGACCCGCAAGAAGATCTTTGTGGCCTACGTCCTGGAGGATCGCAAAGCCGCCCAGGCGATCTTCCACTTTCTCTGTCAGCAGAACTTCGCCCCGTGGATGGACTCAGAGTGCCTGCTTCCAGGACAGGACTGGCCGCGCGCCATCGAACGGGCCATCGAAGCGGCTGACTTCGTGGTGCCCTGCTTTTCCTCCACGGCCTGCCGGAAGCGCAGCCACTTTCACGAGGAACTGCGACTGGCCCTGGACACCGCGCGCCGGGTGCCGTTGGACGCTCCATTCCTGGTACCCGTGCGGCTGGATGCCTGCTCCGTGCCACGCCGTATTCAACAACACACGCAGTATGTTGATCTGTTTCCTGACTTCCAGCACGGGTTGCGGCAGTTGCTGGATACGTTGGCGCCGTAACGGGTGGCGGCTAGGTTTCATAGGATAGGCCACCCGCTCTCCGCGCGCGACGTTCACGCACCCAGGGGAGGCCCTTGCGTAGGAACAGTTCCAGCAACTGCAACAGAATGGCGGCCGCCAGCAGGAAGGGCCACAATACCGTGAGCGACTGGTAGCGCACCTTCCCCGGGTCAAACACCGCCGCCGCTGATGGGTTGAACTGCCCGCCCGTGTACGCGGCCAGTTCCCGCAGCAGGCGCTCGTCGTTGCCGTAGTCGTTCACCTCTGCCTCTTCCAGGTAGTAGCCCATCTCAGGGAAGTCTGTGTTGTCCTTCAAAGGTCGGATGCGGAACAGCCCGCGCCGTTCGCCGGTGGGCGCTTCCACCTGAAACAGGCCCGGGGCCACACGATCCGCCGTCAGGGCCATGCGGTAATTGTCCGGGCCCAACAGGAACAACTCCGGCGCCGCCTTCGGGCCCGTGGCGGCATCCACGCGATATTCCACCAGCAACCGGTTGCGCGCTTCATCAAAGCGGATGGTGGAGGCGCGTGGCTGTGACCGGGGCAGCAGGTCCCGCGTCAGGTTGGCCCACAGCCGGTCGTAGCCCTCCCACTGCAGCCACTCGGCTGCCCAACGCCCCTTGGCGTCGGACGTGAACACGGCCGCCCGTCCCAGCCCATACTGCCAGCGCGCCAGCAACGGGGCATCCTCGCGGTCCACGGTGAGCAGGATGTCCGCGCTGGGCTTCGCCTCAAACTTCACAAAGCCGTTCAGCGGAGGCGCCCCCGCGATGTCCACACCCTCCGTCAGTTCGCTTTCCCGCGCCAGTTGCGCCCGGATGCTGCCTTCAATCGCCGTGGAACCCGTATGTTCCATCACGTCCTTCAACAGGATCTGTTGCAGCATCGAGGGGTCGTCCACAATGTAGGAGGAACCTTTGGCGTTCTCGGCCACCTTCTGCAGGTAGTTGCGATTGACATCGCGTCCCAGCCCCACCGTAGAGATGGTCACCTTGTTCAGCGCCGCCTCCTTGGCCAGGTTGATGGAATCTCCCTCCTCGGAAATGCCGTCCGTCAACAGAACGATGTGCTTGAAGGATGCCTTAATCGGATAAACCCGTCGGTAGGCCTCCTCCAGTGCCGGGGCAATCTGCGTGCCGCCATCCGCCATAATCCCGGAGACCAGACGCTTGATCAGCGTCTTCGACTCCGCCTTGCGAATCGGCACCGCCCATTGGTGCGAGTTATCGAAAATGAGCACGCCCACCATGTCCTGCGGGCGCAGATTGTCGATGACCCCGATGGTGGCCAGCCGCGCCAGTTGCATCTTGCGGCCTTCCATGGACGAGCTCTTGTCGATGATCAGCGCCACCACGGTGCCCTCTTCGGATTCGGGCGGCGCCAGCTTGGCCGGCAGCGCCCGCGTCAGCGCATCCTCCGGACTGTCCGCGGGCTTCTCCACGTAGACGTTCTTTTCGCCCGCCACCACCAGCAGCCCACCGCCGGCGGAGACGTACTGCTCAATGCGCTGTTTGTCCCCATCCGGGTACGCTTCCATATCCTGGTTGTTCAGCACCAGCAACTGCGTTTCCTGCAACTGCGCGGGCAGGGCGCTGGTGATCCGCAACTGGAAACCCGCTTCATTCATGATCCCCAGCAGATTCTGGTCTTCCTGCTGGGTGGTGCTGGATACCACGATGGCCCGCGGGGGACGCAAGGATATCGCCCCCATCTTCACCGTCTGCCCCAGCCCCTCCGCTGACACCAGCGCGCGCAGTTCGGCAACGCCCTCCGATTGCACGCTCAACGTCAGCGCCAGCGCGTTGGCGCCTTCCGTCAGGTCCACCTCGCTCAACCCGATGCGCTTGCCGCCCACGCTCACTTCCACGCGGCCACGGGCTGCGCGGGGCGTTTCCACCAGCAGGCGCAGGGTGAAGCGTTCACCGCTCCAGACACGATCCGGGTAGTCCATGGCCCGGATAGCCAGTTGCGCCACCGGCCTGCCAGGCAGCGCATAGACATGAACCGGAACGCCCTGCGACTTGGCCTGCCATGCGGCGCGCAGCACACTTCCAGCGTTCTCAAGGCCGTCACTGATCAGGGCAATGCGCGGCACACTGCGTGCGGGAATGTTGGCCAGCCCATGACGCAAAGCGGTCTCCAGATTCGTGGCTCGCGTCGCGGTTTCCAACGTTGCCGCGTCCGGAAGCAGGCCGCCGCCGGGTGGCAGCACGCGCCCCCCGAAAGCCAGCACGCTGATGTTGGACTCCCCGCCTTGCGCCGCCAATCGCGACACCACCTGCTGGGCCTCCGCGCGCCCCTCTTCACCCACGCTGTCGCTCAAGTCAGCCAGCGCCACCACATGCACCTGCGATCCCGGCAGCTCCCACACGGGGCTGGATAGCGCCAGCACCCCCAGCAGAAACACCACACCGCGCAGCCACAGATGGGCCACGCGCGAACCGGTACGCCACTCCCACACCATCCATGCCGCCAGGGGGAGCAGCAACAAGAACGCCCAGGGATGCTCAAACGCCATGGCGGGGCCGCGCCTCCTTTCGCAACAGATTACGCAGCGGGGCCAGCAGCGGCGTCAGCGGATTCGGCAACGCGCGCGGCGCCTCGCCCTCGCCACGACGGTCAAACAGCAGCGCGTCCGCCACCAGGCACAGCAGCCCGAACACCGTCAGCCACATCCACCAACGTCTGGGCGCTTCGGCGCCGGAATTCGCCGGGATGGCCTTCACCAGTTGCTCCGCGGTGGGTTCCCAGAACGACCGCGGCGCCTGCGGAAGCGTCAGCGACACCATCCGTTCTGACTGCCCCTGCCGCACCTGATACATTCCCCCGCTGCCGGCAAAGAAGCGCCAGCCATCGGCCGCCTTGGATACCGGAAGCGCATTGCCCCGCGCGTCCACCACTCGTGGCGCCTCCTCCGCGTCGCCGTCCAGGTCAGTGATCAAGACCGCACCCATCGACCCCACACGCAGTTCCTCCGGTATCGATGTCGAAGGCAGCAGCCAGCGGAAGCTGTTGGCGAACAGCAGCGGCGTGGCTACCTCAAAGCGCAGGTCGGACGCCAGCGGTTGGAAGCCCCAGGCCACCTGCGGCGGACCGCTGGGCCGGGCGATCGCCAAGGGCTTGCCATCCATTTCCGCCACCACCTCGTCCCCACTGGAGCGTTCCAGATATCGGCCGCGCGTGAGGGCCAGATCCTTGGCCTGCAGCCCCTGTGCAAGCGCAGACTGCGTGTTCCATTGCACCCGGTTTCCCGCCACGTTGGCCTCACGCGAAGGGAAGGGCGAATTCGCCGGAGGCTCAATCCACAGCGCGGGCACCGTCAGCGCGCCCACCGGAACAGCATCATCCAGCACCAGCAGTTCGGCGTCCGGCGAGATCGCGCAGGGTCGATCCTGGCGGTAGATCGGGTTCCACCCGGGGTTCGCACGGAACAGAGACGCATAGCGCGTCGGGCTTTGCGTACACACCTGCACCTGCACCACGCTGGTCCGCGGCACCTCCACGCGCGCGAAGTTGTCCGCGCGCACCATGTCGGCCATCTCCAGCCGCACATCCACCCAACCGGCCGCGCCAATACGGAACTCAATGGGCGCCGTCACCACCTCATCGGAGGGCACCCGCACGGTCGCCGCCGCCGTGGGCGCGCCTCCAAACCGCAATTGGATAGGCACCTGCGCGGCGGGTCCCCGGTTGCCCACGGACACAAAGGCCGTCCAGCCACCCGCGTCCCGTTCCTTCGGCTGCAGGGTCACCCGGTCAAGATAGACATTGCGCCAGGCCCCATCCACCGCAATCACGCGCAGGTTGCTCAGCTCGCTGGTGATGCTGGGGATTTCCTCCTCGGCAATCCAGCGGCTGCCCACGAACACGATGTCGCCGCTCGCCTCGCGGCTGCTCAGCATCTGCCGGGCAAAGCCCAGCGCCTCGCCCAATTGCAACGCCGTGGGACCCGCCGTGGCGTTGCCAATGGCTGCCTCCACCAGCGCCAGGTCCTCTTCAAACGATCCCGCCGGCATGGGGTTGGCGTCACTCAGCACCAACAGCACGCGGTCGCCCGGCGGCAGGCTGCGCACCCAGCGAATGGCCTGTGCCTTGGCCCGGTCCAGCAGCAACCCGTTGGCGTCCCGCGCCTGCATCCACGATGAGGTGTCCAGCACCAGCACATGATCCAGCGCCCGCAGACTGTTGGCCGTCCAGCGAATGTCGCCCAGCGCCGCCAGCAATGCCAGCAGGCCCAGCAGTTGCAGCAGCAGGCTCCACGGCTGCTGGATGCGCTTTTGCGGCAGCGGGTGCCGTTCCGCCCGCGCCTCATGCCAGAATCGCAGACTCGATACCACCACCCGCCGCCGACGCCGGTCAAGGAAATACAACGCCACCACAAAGGCTGAAATGCCCCCGGCGGCGGCCAGCAGTTGCAGCAGATTCAGGTTCAGAAACTCCATCAGCCGGCCGCCCCCTGCAGGTGTCCCAGCGCGCCGAACAGCACCTCATCCACGGGCATCGCGGTGTCCACATAGACATACCGCCCTTCGTTGCGCAGCGCCATCCGCTCAAACTCGGCAAAGAAGGCGTCGAAGGATTCCGTGTACTGCCGCCGCGCCTCTTCGTCAAAGTGCATCTGGCGGGCTTCGCCGGTTTCAGCGTCCACCACCTCCAGCAATCCCTGCCAGGGTGGGTTGCGGTCCTCGTCATTGGCCAGGTGAATCAGGAACAACTCATGGCCCAGCAGGGCCAGGCTTTGCCATTGCCGCAGCAGGTCGTCTTTGTCGAAGAAATCAGACATCACAATCAGCAGGCCCCGCTGCAGGTAGCGATTGGCGAACTGCGGAATGACGGTGGCTGCGTCAGACCGGCCTTCGGGTTTCAACGCCGATAGGAAGTCCACCACTGGTGCGAAACGGTGCCGTCCGCCGCCTGCCACGGCATCCTCGTGCAACCGGCTGGAAAACGGAATCAACTGCATCGTCTCCAGTCGCACAACGCCCACATACACCAGGGCCGCCGCCAGGCGCTGCATGTACTGCAGCTTGGAGGGCTTGCCCAGTCCCATGGAGGCGCTCACATCCAACATCACCCGGATGGGGATGTGCGGCTCCATCTGAAACACCTTCAGGAACAGCTTTTCCAGCCGCATGTAGGCCCGCCAATTCACGCTCCGCAGGTCGTCGCCCTGGGTGAACTGGCGATGGTCAAGAAACTCCTGCCCCGCACCTTTCAAGCGCGAAACGTGATGGCCCCCAATGGTGCCGGGAAAGGACTTGCGCCAGCGCAGGGTGAGGCGCTCGAGCCGTTCGAGGAATTTCTTGTCGATGATGGGGCTGGCGGCCATAATCAATCCACTGCACGCAGGCGGCTGGTTGCGCGGCCTATCTGTGTGACGTTCGCATTGGCGGAAGGGTGACTATCCGCGCGCCCCCGGTGCGGGCAAGTCGCGCAGAATCGCGTTCAGTACGGTGTCTGGGGTCTGGCCTTCGGCATGCGCGTCAAAGTTCAAAATCATGCGATGGCGAAGCACCGATGGCGCCACCGCCCGGATGTCGTCCACGCTCAGGTTCACCCTGCCCTGCATCATCGCCCGCACGCGTCCGCACTCCACCAGCGCCTGCGCGCCCCGCGGCGAACTCCCGTAACGCACAAACTTCCTGGCGCTGGCATGCGCCTCCGTTTGGTCCGGCTGGGTCGATAGCACCAGGTCCACCGCGTACTCCCGCACGTGTGGAGCCACCAGCACATCCAGGCACGCCGCCCGCGCCTCCAGAATGCCCGGGCCATCCATCAGCGATTCCAGTTGGATCCGCTCCGCCTGCAACGTGCGGTCCACGATCAACGACAACTCGGCACGACTGGGATAGCCCACCAGAATCTTCATCAGGAAGCGGTCGAGCTGCGCTTCCGGCAACGGGTAGGTGCCTTCCATTTCGATGGGGTTCTGCGTCGCCATCACCATGAACGGCGCTTCCAGTTCGTGGGTGGTGCTGCCGCTGGTGACGGTGCGTTCCTGCATCGCTTCCAGCAACGCAGATTGCGTTTTCGGCGTCGCCCGGTTGATTTCGTCA
>JALOKO010000327.1 GCA_025456495.1 Bryobacterales bacterium
TGCGGAACAGGCGGCTGTTCAACTCCCACAGGAAGCGCAGGGTGTCGCCGTCGGCCTCCGCGGCCACCGCTTCCGCCAGGGCACGAACGCGCGGTCCGGCAATACCCAGCAAAGCCGGGCTAAGCACCGCCTGCTGACAGGGGCCATATCGGACGGGAACTGTCAGCGCGCCCGCATCCGTGATCACGAAATCGAAGGGGTTCACGCGGTGCGTTTCCACCACGCTGCGGGCATGAATGCGCAACACCCGACAGGCCTCAGCGAAACGTGCCACCAAGGCGACGTTCCCATCGGCTTCTGTCTGCAGGCTAATCCCCAGTGCGCGCGGCTCCAGATTCAACTGGAAGTCCAACAGTCGCAAGGTCCCGTCTTCCCGAGGGCGTAGCCGCAGGCAGTGAGGGCTCAACTTCACAGCCTCTGCGTATCGGTACTCAGTAAAGTGCGAGATCTCAAATCGCATGATGGAATCTAACTGGATGAAAAGGTCTGCTGCTCCGCGTTCTCACGGTGCGCCAGATCATGCCCTGTATGATCGCGTACTGGGCTCAACTTGGCAAATGCCTCTTCAATCCACTCAGCCGGTAAGCCGTCCACGGCGCTGCGCATTCGCTCATTCCACCAGGCGCTGAGGGCCAACAGGTCATCCCGTTCATAGGTGTGCTCCACCATCTCAAAGCTGCCTTTGCGACACAGCACCACATGAATGGGAAAATCCACATCCACTGCGCTGATGCGAGTGGCGTCGAAGGCCAGCGTGCCCACCTTGAACGCAAAGCGCATGTCGTCGTGATAGCGCAAACACCGGTCAATGATGGGCTTACCGTACCGGGAAGCGCCAATAATCTGATACGGAGTGCCCAGGGTACCCACCTCTACCCAGTTGGCCTCGGGATACACCATGTACAGCTTATGCTCCGGGTCATCGGCGAACTGCCCACCGATGAGCGCATGAAAATTGAACTGCAATTCGCCCGCGCTCAACGCCGCCCGGTCCTCATCGGCCACACGCCGCAGCGCTTCGCTGAACACGTTCACCGCCTTGAACAGACGTCGTTCCTTGGTGACGCGCTCATCCAGCATGTCCTCAAAATACGTAATGGTCTTGTCCCGCAACGATCGCAAGCCGGAGGTCATCACGAAGAAGGCCTGCCCTTGCTCCTGATACACCGACACCTTCCGGGCGTACTGAATCTCGTTGCCGGCCAGAATGCGGGTGTCCGCAATCCCCACCAGACCATCTTGTACCTTCATTCCCAGGCAGAACGTCATGGGTCTCCCAAATCCTCACCACCCGAAGTGGGTTACGCGGAAGCATTCAACGCCACCTGGCGTTGGAACTTCGGCTGCAATGCGAAGAACGTGTCAAACACCGCATCGTCAATGCGGTTCAACTTCGCTTGCAGTAAATCCAGCATCTCATGCAGGCCCGCCTCAATGATGCGCCGGTTGTCGGAATAATCCAATTCGGAACGCAACATGCCCAACTGCTGCTCAGCCGGGGAGCGGAAGGTGCCCAGAGGCGTACCGGAAACGGCGTGCAGCGAGTGCTGGGCGGCCGCAATGCAATAGTGGACTGAACGTGGAAACTCGCGGTCCAGCAGCAGGAACTCCACCACGCTATCCGGGGAAATCCGCCCATAGACACGCCGGTACATTTCAAAGCCACTGGCGCTTTTCAACAGCGCCACCCATTGCAACTCGTCGAAAGTAGAGCCCACATAGGCCACCGACGGCAGCAGGATGAAGTACTTCACGTCCAGCAGGCGCGTTGTCTTGTCGGCGCGCTCAATCATTCGGCCAAGCCGACAGAAATGCCACGCTTCGCCATGGGTCATCGTCGCCTCGGTCAAGCCCTCGAACAGGTGACCCGCCAAGCGGACCTCCTGGAAGAAGTCCACGGGTGATTCCATCACCGTCCGGTCACTGGCGGCCGCCTTCACCATCAGATAGGCGCGGTTGATCTGCTCGTACATCTCAGACGAAATGCATTCGCGGATTGACCGCGCGCCCTCCCGCGCCATCCGCAGGCAGGTGAGAATCGAATTCGGATTCTCTTCATCGAAGGTGAGGAAGTAGATGACGCCCTCTTTGCTGGGGGCTCCGTAACGCGCATGGAAGCGCTCGTCGTCCGCACTAATCTGAATGAGGGGTTGCCACTGTTCACTGGCGTTCCCGGCCAAGTCCAGCATCAGTTGCAGGTTCACATCCACCACGCGCGCGACGTTCTCAGCGCGTTCGATATAGCGCGCCATCCAGTAGACTGACTCCGCAACGCGGCTCAACAACGGATTCGTCATGGCTTGGCCTCCTCCGGCAACGGCAACACCTCGGGAGGATCCTGGGTGAGGATCCAGGTATCTTTGCTGCCTCCACCTTGCGACGAATTCACCACCAGAGAGCCCTTTCGCAACGCCACCCGCGTCAGGCCGCCCGGATGCACATGGATATCGCGCCCGTAGAGGATGTAGGGACGCAAGTCCACGTGTCGTGGCTCAAACGCACCGTCTATGGTGGTGGGCACGGTGGATAGCGACAACGTGGGTTGCGCAATGTAATTGCGTGGATTCGCCCGAATGAGGTCAGCAAACTGGGCGTGCTCAGCCGTCGTGGCGTGCGGACCAATCATCATGCCATATCCGCCCGCTTCGTTGGCCGCCTTCACCACCAGCTTGTCCAGATTCTCCAGCACATACTGCCGGTCTTTGTCGTCCCAACACAGGTACGTGGGCACGTTCGGGATAATCGCGTCCTCATTCATGTAGTACCGGATGATCTGTGGGACGTAGGCGTATACCACCTTGTCATCGGCTACGCCGGTTCCCGGCGCATTCACCAGGGAAACGCGTCCGCTCTTGAACACCTCCATCAGCCCGGGCACGCCAATCATCGAATCGGGCCGGAAGGCCTGCGGATCCAAGAAGTCATCGTCAATCCGGCGATAGATCACGTCCACGCGCTTCAGCCCCCGGGTAGTACGCATCTGGACGAAACCGTTCATCACCACCAGGTCTCGACCTTCTACCAGCTCCACACCCATCTGCTGGGCCAGAAAGCTATGTTCGAAGTAGGCGGAGTTATAGATGCCGGGGCTCAGCACCACCGCCGTTGGCTCCTGCAGGTTGGGCGGGCTCATGTAATGCAGAAGGTCCAGCAGCCGGCTGGGATAGTCATCCACCGGGCTGACGGGGAAGCGCTCAAAGATGCGCGGAAAGCTACGCTTCATGATCCGGCGGTTCTCCAGGACATAGGAGACCCCGGAAGGACAGCGCATATTGTCCTCCAGCACGTAAAGCTGGCCATCGCTGTGCCGCACCAGATCTGTTCCCGTGATGTGGCACCAGATGTCATGCCGCGGCCGCAGGCCCGCGCAGGCCGTGCGGAAGCACTTCGCGCTCTCAATCACGTGGGCGGGAATCACCCTGTCCCGCAGGATCTTGCGCTCTCCGTAGAGATCCTGAAGGAAGAGGTTCAGGGCGTAGATGCGTTGCTTCAGCCCCTTCTCGATCCACTGCCATTCCCCGGGAAGCACCACCCTGGGAATGAGGTCCAGGGGGAAAATGCGCTCTTGTCCGGCGCGGTCACTGTAGACCTGGAAGGTGATTCCGGTATGCAACAGCGCGCGCTCAGCCACCTGCTGGCGCCGCTGCAACTCCGGTTCACCCAGATTGCTGATGGCTTGCACCAAGCCCGCAATCCCTGGCCGGGGACGGCCGGTTTCCTCAAAATACTCGTCGTAAGCGAAGCCAGTGGAATAGGAGTCGAATGTCATGCGCCAGCGCGCTCCGTATGCGAAACAGGCCTGCGACGGGGAAGGATGCTCCAGTGTAACAAATCCGCCCCGATGGTCCGGGGATCCTGGCCGCGTCAACACAACCGTGGTTGCCGCTTGCATTCCAGCGAATGGCGCCCGTAAAGCTGCGTTTCCGCACCCGGGCGAACCTCTGCCGGCGGCCACCTCTACCCGTAGGACTGTTCAGCGGCGGCTATTGTTTGTTGAGCGCCACGCGCAAGGTCTCCCCTTCCAGGTCGTACTCCCGCAATGGGGCCTCGTTGCTCCAATCGCCGACGGTCTGCAAATCGACGCAGAGGGTTTCACCCATCAGGTGCTCGCGCCTTGCCTCCAGCACCCGCTGCATCCGCTCTGACCCACAAAGCACCAGGCCCACCCGCTGGGTGTAATCCAGCTCCAGTTCCTTCCGCAAGGTCTGGATCCGGTTCAGCACGTCCCGGTACAGGCCCTCATCCAACAGTTCCTGGCTTAGCTCGGTGCGCAGAATCACCACGGCGGCGGAGTCTCCGGCGGCCGCGAAGCCTGCCTTTTCCACAATCTGGATGTCGATATCCAACGCATCCAGGGAAAGCTCCTCGCCTTCCACCAGCAGCGATGCCGTACCGGCGGCCAGCAGGCTTTGCCGCAAAACCGCCGCATCGGCGCCCTCCAGTGCCTTCTTCACAGCAGGCATCTGCTTGCCCACCCGAGCGCCCAGGCGCCGGAAATTGGGCTTTGCGCGGTAGTTCACAAACTCATCGGCGCTCTCGCGGAAGTGAACGGCCTTCACGTTCAACTCATCAGCAATCAGACTGGCATAGGCAGCCACCCGCTCTCGCAAATTGGAGTTGGCCACCACCACTTCGGCCTCCGCCAGCGGCTGCCGCACCTTCAGCTTGTGGTCATTGCGCACGCGTAAGCCCAGGGTGACGATATCGCGGACGGTGCGCATTTCCTCCAACAGCGCCTGGTCAACGCGCGAAAGATCCGCCGTGGGATAGCGGCACAGGTGGACGCTCTCAGGCATTTCCTCGCCATAGGCGCGCGCGACCAGGTTCTGGTAAAGCTCCTCTGTCTGGAACGGGATGAAGGGCGCCGCCAACTGGACGAGCGTCGTCAGACATTCGTACAGGGTGGCGTAGGCATCGCGCTTGGTGGCCGTAAACTCTCCCGTCCAAAAGCGGTCCCTGCTCCGCCGCAGCCACCAGTTGGATAAGCTCTCGACAAAGCCGGAGAGTTCCTGCGTGGCTTCGTAGGACGCATAATGGTCCATCAGCCGCGTCACCACATCGGTGACACGCGACAATT
>JALOKO010000328.1 GCA_025456495.1 Bryobacterales bacterium
GATTTCAGAGTCGTCGATTCCCGGATAGTAGCTCCGCGAATTCACTGAGATGTTGAAGCCCGCCCTGCGGAACAGGTCCACTGTCGCATCCTGCAGGCTGCCCTTCGGAATTCCCAACTTCAGTACGCTCACAGCTTGCCTCCATACACGGCCGCTTCGTCATACACCTTGGTATCTACCACGCGCCACTGGCCATCCTCCAATTTGCGGAAGAAACAGCTCTCATAACCCTCATGGCACACGCCCGGGCCATGCGCCACCACCTTCAGCACCACGCTATCCACATCGCAATCGGTGTAGATTTCCTTCACCTCCAGGCGATGTCCAGAGGTTTCCCCCTTCATCCACAGCTTGTTGCGTGTGCGGCTAAAGAAGGTGGCATAACCCGTCTCCACGGTCTTGTGCCAGGCCTCTTCATTCATGAAGCCCACCATCAGCACGCGACCACTGGCGACGTCCTGAATGATGGCCGGCACCAGTCCGTCCAGCTTTGCAAAGTCGAGATTCATTGGCCTCTCCTCATGCTCCGGTTCTGTTCCGAGGTCACAAAGAAAAAGCCCGCCTTGTTCAGGCGGGCCGTTGTTTGCGAATCAGAAACCTGATTTAGACACACGCCCGCGCACTGCAAAATCCATGATGATGGTGTCGCGCGACGCACTGTAGCGGGGTGAGCATGAACCTAGAGGATAGCAGATCCAGCCGTCTCTGAGAACGGATGAGTGCCAGCAAATCCCGGACCCGCACCAGAAAGTGGCGGTCAGGAAACGTCGCGACGAGGTTGGAAAAGAGGGCCGAAGGGTAAAGGAAGAAATGGTGCGGATGAGAGGACTTGAACCTCCACTCCCTTGCGAGAACTAGTACCTGAAACTAGCGCGTCTGCCAATTCCGCCACATCCGCACGATGGGTGGACCATCAAGTAGTATCTCAAGGCCCACGTTTTTCGTCAACCATCTGTTTCCACGTCGCGCCATTTCCATGTCTCGCACAGCGGGGCGGTGGGCTTATTGGACCGGTTTGGCATCTTCTGAATCTGTCTGCCCAAGGGGCGTCAGCGTCACGCGGCGCAGGATGATCGTGCGCGGTCCACATGGCTTCGGCGGGGCGGAAGCCGTCAGGACGAGCTGCATTCCGGGCTGCCACGCGGAAAATGTCAGCGCCACGCGTTCCCGCACCGTTGACCGGGAGTCTTCCATTGGTGCTTTCGCGTGCGCGAACTCCTCTGCGGGTCCTTGCTGTGCGCTGTGCCGCCGCAAGCCCTGGAGCGGCGCACGCGCGTGGACCTCACGTCCGTCTCCGTCGCGCAGTTCCCACGCCAGAGCTGCGCTGCATGCAGGCGAAGACCCGGCCGCTTCCCGTTGCCACCAGGTATCCACGGCAAGCCCTCGCGCCTGCAGCGGCGGTGGAAGCGGACGCGCCAGCAGAATCCATGGGGGCTCACCGGGCGCGGGTAGCGGCAACTCCGCCCCGCCTTCGCCGACAGGCCGCGCAGCCGCCTGTCCCCGATGGACGGCAGACCAGTCAAAGCTGCGGGGCAGCAGCGGAAATTGCAGCGTGGGATTGTAGTTCCAGAGGGGGTCAGCGGTTGCCTCAGTGTGCTTCAAGGGCAGCGCGGGGGCTTCGGGCGCAACACATCCCGGTGTAGGTTCCAGCAGCATCTGCCTCCACAAGGACGCCGCTTCGGCAACCCCCGTGCGGCTAGCCAAGGCGCCAGCCACGATCCGCAGCGTCAATCCCCGGCAGTCCATTGGCTGTGTAGGGGACCCTGTCGCAGCGCGGGCGTGAGCGCTTACCAAGAGGGCTGCCTGGGCGGGCTTCGCGGTTGCCAGATACTCAAGAAGCCCATGCACCTGAGAGGGTCGTCCCTCCGCGGACAGGATCGTGAAGAGCTGTTGCGCACTCCAGCCGGCGGTCAGCAGCCCGGCGAAGTGCGCCTGCTGATTGGCTGGGGCTACCAGCAGCAATGCCCGCGCTGATTGCGGATGACGGCGTGTTGCCTCGCCTTCACGCGTCGGCTGGCTTTGCGGTTGCCCCCCGTACCATTCACTCCCGTGCCATTCACTCCCGTGCCATTGTGCTTGTTGCCATTGTGCCCACTGCACGGCGAAGCTTCGGTCACGCTCGCCCGCATGGCGCACCCATTGGGCGGCTGCTGATTCCTGTCCGCGGAACGAAGCGATCTGCGCCAGCCACAGCGCCGCTTGGGTCTGCCGAGGATTCGTGCGCAACACCCGCAACAAGAGGGCTTCGCAGTCTGTCACGCGGGAGGCATGCGCCATGCAATCGGCTGCATCGGCCAGCATCTGGCGAGGATTTCGGAGTGTATCGCCGACTCCGGCGGGCAAGAGGCCTCGCCAGTTCTGGTCTGGTTGCGCGATCCACCCCAGAGGTTCCACGGCAAGGACGGTAGCGATAGCAAGCGATGCCGTCACCAGCAGCGCCATCGCGCCCCGCAGGAGCCCCCTATGGCCCCACCGCGGAAGCTTGCATGCCACCCGCTCGAGGCCGCCCTCCGGCTGACGGCAACGAATCGTCACCCAGGTACTATCGGTGGAATCCCTGGTCTTCAGTAGGGACCCCGGCACTGGAAAAGACCGCACTGGAAATGATCGTACCGGGAAAAGACCGCACTGGACGACACTCCAAAACAGGGACTCCAGCGCACCGCTGCAACCCGCGCCGGTAGTTCTAAGAATGTCCCGAAACTTCTCCCCTGCTGTAATGTTTCTCCTCGGGCCTCCGATGGAACTCATGCAACCGGTTCCGGCTACCACTGCCGGCGCAAGGCTCCTCGTTCAGCACAAACTGCGGCGAGTATGGCGTCGAAGCGGGTCCGCCACGACACCGGTGCAGTGAGGAGATGGCGCTGATGAATCTGCTCCCCCGGATGATGACCAGACAGGAGGCATTCCCTTTTGTCAAACGGAAATCCACGCTGTACGCGGCCCTGCGCGTGCTCTCTCTGTTCTGTGTGTGGATGGTGTTGGCTCCCGTGGGTGCTGGCCAAAGCGCCACCGCGCCCGATGTGCGACCTCAGCAGCGCGTGGGCGCCAATGACCTGATCGCCGTTGCCATCTACCAGGCCGACGAGCTCTCACTGCAGGTGCGCATTGCCGAGGACGGCGCCCTGCGCCTACCCATGCTGACGGCAACTCTGCCGGCGAGTGGACTTTTTCCGGTTGACCTGGAAAAGGCCATCGCCGCCGCCTATGTAAAGGAAGGCATTCTGGTGAACCCCGTGGTGACGGTGTCTGTGTTGGAGTACGCCAGCAAGCCCGTCAGCGTGATTGGCGCCGTGAAGCAGCCCATCACCTTTCATGCCGATCAACCGGTGACGCTGCTGGAGGCCATCACCCGCGCTGGTGGCTTTACCGATGATGCAGGATCGTATTTGCTGCTGAGCGCCAAACCCTCCACCGCCGAGGGCGGCGCGGTGCTCACGGAGCGCATTCTCATCAGTGACCTGCTGGAATCAGGCAGCGCCACGGCGGGCGTACGGCTGCGTGGGGGCGAAGAAATCCGCGTCCCCGAAGCCGGGAAAATCTACGTCGTGGGAAACGTCAAGAAGCCCGGCAGCTTCCGCATTCCGAACGACCACGAAACCAGTGTGCTGAAGGCCCTGGCGATGAGCGAGGGTCTACTTCCCAACGCCATGCGAGAGGCATTCATCTACCGCAAGGCGCCGGATGGCAGCAAAGCGGAAATCCCCATCAATCTGAAAGACCTGCTGGCGCGCAAGTCCGCCGACGTCTCCCTGTTACGCGACGACGTCCTCTACATTCCGGAAAGCGGCAAGCGCAAAGCCACCATGGGCGCCATGGAAAAGGCGCTTGCGTTTGGTTCGGCCACTGTGTCCGGGATGCTGATCTGGGGCATGGCCCGGTAGGCGCCCCCGCCCACTTCGGGAGAGCACGAACGGCCGATGCAATCGGTGGCTGGCGTGTATCCGCTGTCCCGGAGAACCCGCGTGAGGTTGCCGCGATCTGGCAGCTGCAGCGCCCCTAGGCCGCGTCCACGCGACAGAAGAAATCAAGAGGTGATGCTTGCAACCGGAACAACCCAGTCATGACGCCTATGCCCTTGTCCCGCGCGGGGCGCCATCGAACGCGATTGCCCGAGGATGGCCCGGAGGCAGCGCGGGTCCGGGGCAGGCCCTGATGGCGCATGGCGGCGCCTTTTCCGGCCCGTTCGGCGGCCCACCGCGCATGCCCGTGGACGACGGGGCAACGCTTTCGCAATACCTGGCCGCGCTGCTGCGCAACAAGTGGCGCATCCTCCTGTTCGCTGCCCTCTGCGGGATCGTGGCGCTGATCGTTTCCCTGCGCCTGACGCCGTTGTATGAGTCCACCGCTGTCATTGATATTGACCGCAACGGCGAGGTGGAAACCGTGGGTGGCGATTCCCGCGCCGCAGCCCCCGTCAACGCTGAGCAGTTCATCTCCACGCAGTTGCGCCTGGTGCAAAGTGACGCTGTGCTGCGGCCCGTGGCGGACCGCCACCAGTTGCCGCTGGAGATCCCTAATACCTGGTTTGCTCCCTTGCGCGCTGACGATCAGGCCGCCCGAAACATGGCGCCCGCCAAGCTGAAGCGCCTGAAGGTGACGCATCCTCCGCAGACCTTCCTGATTTACATCCAATACCGTTCGCCGGATCCTCAACTTGCCGCGAAGGTGGCCAACGAGATCGCGCAGTCCTACATCGACCACGTCTTTCGGATTCGCTATGAGAGCTCACAAACTCTGTCGGCATTTATGGAGCGGCAGCTTGAGGAACTGCGGGCCAAGATGGAGGCCTCCAATGCGGCGCTGGCCGCCTTTGAGCGGGAGTTGAACATGATTGATCCCGAGGAGCGAACCTCCATCATCTCTTCCCGTCTGCTGCAACTGAACACGGAGTACACCCTGGCGCAGGCCGAGCGGGTGAAGCGCGAGGCAGCCTTTCGTGCGCTTAGCCAGGGATCGATGGAAGCGGCGACGATGTCGCAGCATGGCCAGCAGTTGATCGAATTGCAGAAGCGTCAGCAGGAACTGCTGGAGGCATTCGCGAAGGTGAAGCAACACCGCCGCGCTGGAAAAAAGCACGTCCAGTGTGCAGCGACAGATCGGGTTGGGCTTTGAGGAGTCCGTACAGCGCGAGAGCCTACTGGACAAGGAACTGCGCAACACGAAGGCGGAGTTTGACCGCTTGAACGCCAGCTCCTTCCAGTACAAGACGCTGAAGCGTGAGGCGGACGCTGACCGCAAGCTCTACGAAGAACTGGTCGCCAAGACCAAGCAGGCAACCATCAACGCGGGTTTTCCCAACAGCGCCATCCGCATTGCGGATCTGGCTCGTCCAGGCTACGCGCCCGTCAGCCCCAACATCCCGGTGAACGTCCTTTTGGCGGTCACCTTCGGATTGATGCTGGCGGTGGGAATCGCGCTTCTGGCCGATGCGCTGGATTCCACGGTGCGTGATCCGGAGACGGTGTCCACTGTGCTTGGCAGCGATGTGCTGGGAACCCTGCCTAAGGTGCGAGGAGCCGCGGGCGCTCTGGTGCCGGCGATGCTCCGTGAGTCCGGGGTTCCAACAGGGACGCCGCAGTCCCGCGCTTTGATGCGGGTCGCGGATGCCGCGCAGAAGCCCGCGCTGAGTTATCTGGAGTCTGTCAAGACGCTGCACGCTTCCTTGATGTTGGCCGATGTCGAGCAGCGCGTGCGATCGATGATGGTCACCAGCGCCGCTCCCGCAGAGGGCAAGAGCACCGTGGCTACGGCGATCGCCATCAGTCATGCCGCCAAGGGGAAGCGCGTGTTGCTGATTGATGGGGACCTGCGGCGACCCAGCATCGCCGACAAGCTGGGCATCAGCACCCGGCAAGGTGTGGTGGATGTTTGCCTTCGCGGAGCCCCATGGCGGGAACTGGTGCATCCCATGGCGGAACTACCCAACCTGCAGGTGCTTCCCACCGGAGCCTGTAATCGCCGTGCGATTGATTCCTTTGCCCCCGCGCTCAGCGATCTGCTGGCGGAGGCGACGGTGGAGTACGACCTGGTGATCGTCGATTCCCCGCCTCTACTGGGCTTTCCGGAACCGTTGCATGTGGCGTCGCTGGTGGATGGGGTGCTGCTGGTGGCGCTCTCAGGCAGCACCAACCGCAAGGCCTTGCAAATGGCAATTGGCCAGCTTCGCCGTATTGGGGCACAGACCTTAGGGGTGGTCCTGAACGGCGCTACCCGAGACAATCAGGGCGCCTACTACTATCACCACTACTCCTCCCACTACGCGCACGGCGAAGCCAGCCAGCGCTTTGAGGATGAAACCAAAGAGAAGTTGGCGTCCTGACATGCACACCGGCGAGGGCGATACGATGGGCGGAGGTAAGGCGCATTGGCGGTATCTCGCCCTGGGCGCGCTGGCCGCGGCAGGCAGCCAGTGGCTGATGCTCTGGCTGCTGGCGCGCACGGCGGAGCCGCAACTTGTGGGCATCTACGGACTTGCCCTGGCTTGGATTACGCCCCTGTTTGCCTTCTTTGGCCTCCAGTTGCGTCCCTTGCTGGCCACCGAGAACCAGCTCGCGGAACGTCTCGGATCCTATCGGACGCTGCGCTGGATGGGCGTTGCCGCCGCCTGCTTGATGGCGGTTGTGTTGGCTCTGGTCTCCGGGGAGCAACCGCACTTTGCCGGGGTGGTGTGCGGGGTGGCGTTGCTGCGAGGCGCCGAACTCCTCAGCGATTTCGCCTATGGGCTCCGCACGCGGCGCGGCGAACTGCGCTCCGTTGGCACATCGCAACTCATCCGCGCGATTGTGGCGGTGGATGTCTTCGGCCTGTTGTGGATCGGGGTAGGCAACCTGAGTCTGGCGCTGGTGGCAAGCGGTTGCGGGGCCTGGATGGTGACGCTTTGGCTGGATCGCGATGGCCTTGGCCTGCCCCGCATCACTCCGTCGGGTCAGTCTTGGGCACTGCCGGGTCAGTCTTGGGCACCGCCGGGTCAGTCTTGGAAACCGCCGGGTGAACTTTGGAAGAGTGTGGCGCAGCGTCCTGAGGCGACTGCGATTCTGCGCGTCGCCCTCCCCCTGGCCGCCGTCATGTTCCTGAATCAGGCCGTGGTCGCGTCGCCGCGGATTCTGCTGGGCTGGTGGCTTAGCCTGGAGGCGCTGGCCCAGTTGAGCTGTCTGATGGGTCTGCTTGCGCTGCCAGGTTTACTGGCTGCTTCCTACTCCGCAGGTCTTTCCGCCCGCTTCGCCAACGCCTCCGCCACGGGTGGCGCGGTGGCGATCTGGCTGCTGGCGCGCGATGCGGCGCTGCGCGTGCTGGGCGTCGCACTTCCGGTGTCGCTCCTCTTCCTGGTTATCGGTGGGAGTTTGATGACAGTGCTGTTCGGGGACGCCTACCGTCTGGACCGGCTCACCCTGGGCGGCGCGGCGCTGTTCGCCGTCACCTGGGCGGTGGCCAGTGTCTTCGGCACCGCCGCCACCGCCACCCGCCACGTGTGGCCCCAGGCCATCGCCTTCGTCAGCGCGCTTAGCGTCTGCCTGGTTCTGGCGGTGTTGCTGATTCCGCGTCTGGCGATCGCGGGAGCGACGCTCAGCCTGGGTGCTGCCGGGCTCGCGCTCATGTTGGTGTACCTGCTTCACTTCCATCAGCAGATGGTGAAGCAGACCGCACTGTCCGCAACGCGCGCTTCCTGCGCACATCCTCAAGAAAGGATCGCCGATGCCTGAGCGTGCCGATTCCTGGCAGCCGCGTGTCCTGCACGTGACCTCCGCGCTGGACCCCGGTGGGGTGGAGACCTGGCTGTTGCGCCTCGTCCAGAGTAGCGATGGGTTCCATCCCGTCAGCGCCGTTCTGGTGCTGGGCGAACACGAAGGGCTGTTGGCGCCCCAGTTCCGAAGCCTGGGGGTGAAGTTGCTGCGCATTCCCCATGGAGGGAACTGGCTGCGCTTCGTGCAGCGCACCGCCAAACGGATGACCGACACCGGACCCTGGGACGTGGTCCACAGCCACGTCCATCGTCGTAGCGCTCTGGTGCAACTGGCCGCGATGCAGGCGCGCGTTCCTCTGCGCGTGACCCATAGCCACAACACCCATGGCCAGGACGATACCTACGCCTGGTGCCTGCGGGCGCTTGGCCGTGGGCTGGCAAGCGCGGTCATCAATTCCCTCAGTCACCAACGGATCGCCTGCAGCACGCACGCGGCGCGTTCGCTTTTTGGAGCGGCGCCGGCGGGTCGCGGTGAGGTTGTTCACATGCCCTGTGGCATGGACGAGCAGCAGTTCCACTCCAACGCGGTTCTCCCGAACGGCCTCAGCGCCATGGGTCTCCGGCAACAGTTGGGCTTTGCCGCGGATGCAATCGTGGTGGGTCACGTGGGACGTTTTATGCCGCAGAAGAACCATGCCTATCTGCTACGCACGGCTGCCGAGGCCCTGACGCTGCAGCCGAAGCTCCACTTTCTGCTCATTGGCGATGGGCCGCTGCGCGCGGACATGGAAACCCTCGCGCGGCAACTGGGCATCGACTCCCGGGTCACCTTCGCCGGCCATCGGCTGGACATCCCCCTGCTGATGCGCCACGCCATGGACTGCTTCTTCTTCCCCTCGCTGTGGGAGGGCTTGGGGATTGTGCTACTGGAGGCGCAGGTAGCGGGTCTTCCCTGTCTGCTCTCTGATCGCATTCCACCAGAGGCCAACGTCTTTCCCGATCGCAATCGTCATCTCGCGGTGGATGTTTCCCCGCACCGCGCCGCCCGCGAACTGGTGTCGTTCCTGGATGCGCGGCGCGGTGACCATTTCCCGTGTGGACCAACCCTCCCCACCGGCTATCAGATCCAACACAATGCCCGGTTGCTGGCGGCCATCTACCGCGACTCCTCTTCCGGGCAGTCCTGGCGCGAAAGGGCAGGTCGTCATGAACAGCCCGCTTGAGTTGCTACTGCTATTCGTGCTGGTCTGCGGGCACGGTCCCCTGCTGGTGTGGATCCTGCTGCAGTTCCGTTCCGGCGTCCTTCCGCCCACTTGGCAGTTCGGCGCGCTGGGCATCTTCGTTTTCCACGACCTGGGAATCGTGCTGCAGTTGGCGGGGATGCCCTACTCCAGCTACGTCTTTCCGCAGTTGAACGATGTTGGCGAGACTGAGTTCACGTTGCTGGTGCTGTTGGTGCTGGTGGCCCCTTACCTGCTGGGCGCTGGTTCGCTGCTGGTGCGTCGAGACCACACCCTATCGCTATCCCAACACCTGGCCCCTTTCGCTCCGCGCGGGCAGGTGCTATTTGTGCTGCTGCTGGCGCCTCCTTCCCTGGCCCTGGCTGCATTTGGCATCAACGCGGTTTGGGGCGCGGTTTCCATCGCCGCCATCAAGCTGGACTGGCTGGCTGTTCTGGGAAGCTCCTACATCGTGTTCTTTCTGC
>JALOKO010000329.1 GCA_025456495.1 Bryobacterales bacterium
CGCCTGAAGAACGCTCACGATCAGGCCCACCAGCATCGACGCCAGCATGGGCGCGGCGGAAAGAATTACCACCAGCAAGAGTCCCTCCCGCAGAATGCGAAGAATGGCTTCCGATGTCATGATCCAAACCCCCCGCGCTTCATAGATAGCTCTCCACCAGTCCGCGGGCAATCAGATACCAACCGTCCATCATCACGAACAACAGCAACTTGAAGGGGAGCGAGATCACTACCGGAGACAGCATCGACATCCCCATGGCAAGCAGTACGTTCGCCACCACCATATCGATGATGAGGAAAGGGACGAATACCAGAAACCCAATCTGAAAGGCCTCCTTCAGTTCGCTGGTGACAAAGGCAGGAATCAGCACGCGGAACTCACTGCGTCCCAGAGGCTGCGCGGCGGGGTCGTTCTGGCGATCCAAGCGGCTGCCCAACTCCATGAACAGGATGCGGTCGCGATCATGACAATGCCTCTCCAGCCATGCGCGCAAGGGCTCCTTTGCTGTGTCCGCGCTATTGACGATGGAGCGTACGCTACCCTCGGAAAAGATAGCCGCGCTGGCTCCAACATTGCCGGCCGCGGCGTACATTTGTCCCGCTACGGGCGTCATCACAAAGATCGTCAGAACAAAAGCCAGACCGGTGATTACCTGGTTGGGCGGCACCTGCTGCGTGCCGATTGCGTTGCGCAGGATGGACAGCACCACGGCGATCTTCACGAATGACGTGAGCATGATCAACATGAAGGGCGCCAACGCCAGCGCTCCCAGCACCAGCACCATTACTACGGGATTGCTGAGGTTGGATGCTCCTGTCTGGGCCTGCGCCGATGGAGCTATCAGCAGCAGCAGCCACAGAATGCACGGTCTGTACATTAGCCTTTTCCTCGCAGGATGCGGGCGAATGACAAGGGCGCGGCGTGTGGTTGTTCCACCTCTTGGAACTGGTCTACGTCAAAGCGATCCAGCAGACTGATGCTGCTCTCGCTACAGGCAATCATCAACACCTTGCCCCCCGCTTCTACGAGATAGATGCGCTTACGCGTCTCCAGTGCAAGGCTGCCACGGACACGCAGCAGTCCGTGGGCGCCTGGTCTGGCCACGGGAAGAGCGGGCAGTACGTAGCGAACAACCAGCACCAACAGCAGCAGTACCAGCAAGAGCGAACCAAGGGCTTGGCCGTAATGCGACCATCCCGAATCAGGCAGCAGTGCCTCATTGGCCGTCGCGGTCCCGGCTGCCTGCAGGAACAACAAGGTCGCCATGGTCATTGGTTCCAGCCCAACACGCGCACGCCCAAGTGTTCTTCGATGCGCACCAGTTCACCGCTCCCCAGCACCTTGCCATTCACCGCGATGCTCACGGGCTCAGCTTCTGTACGCTCAAGGTCAATCAATACGCCCGCGGTTAAGGCCTGCAACTCCGCCAGCGTGAATCGCTTTTCCCCCAGCAGCACCTGCAGCAGGACGGGCAATTCCTGAAGTTCGCGCTCCAGCGTTGACTGGGCAGTAGGGGGATCGCTGTGCGTTTCCAAGCGGGGAATCCTCTCCAGCGAATTATGCAGGCGAAGCCTTCGAAAGTTGCTATCGAGAGCCTGGCAACTCCAGGCGGCCCGATCGCCGGGCAGCAGCAACCGTGGTCGCGGCTGCAACATCACGGTGTCCCCAGGGGCGAGGTTCCGAACATCGCAAGCCGCTAGTGGCACGGTGGCCAGGTCCACGATGCAGCTCCAGTCCAGTTCCTTCCACGTTTCCACCGCGACGGGTGAGGAGGCCAAAGCGCGCATCGAGTCCAGCAGACTGAAGGGGAGAAAGAGCCTTACGACACCGGTGCAGTTGCGGATGCCGATTTGCGCGGAGACGAAGAGTCCCCGCGTGTCCGGCGCGATGCGCACAGGCGCCAGCCAGCTTCCCAACTCGGCCACGAATGGCCATGCGAGTTCCGCGCGTAAGCGTTCCGACAGCGACGCAAACACATAGTCCACACATCCAGCGTCTGTCCCCAACAGACCGGCCGCGGAAAGATGGTCCTTGCCCAGCATGCCTTGAATGAGTTCGTCCAATAACCTGCCGGTGATGGAGAAGCTGCCGAATCCACTGGCCGGGGGGAACGACAGACTCACCGTGATGGCGTCTGCGCTTTGCAGCACCAGCGCATCGCGCCAACTGCAAGCCCGGGTTTGGGAGGTATGTACGCGGAAGCGTTCCTCACGCTTCCACCGATAGCGGCTGGTAACCTCCAGCGAGTAGGGAAAGATGGTGAAGGTACAGCCTGGCGCCAGATGGGTTGGCGTGTGCGGCAACAGCTTCAGGTCTCCGATGAAGGTGCCCAGGCGACTACCCAGATCTTCCAGATAGAAGCCTTCCCCTCGCTGGAGCAGGCGCGCGTGTTCCCTGTTGACGCTGGATTCCGGAAGTACGATGCCGCCTCCTTCTTCGCGGCCGATGGTGATGGTGTCCCGGTCAAACGGGACTTGCGCCGCAGGCCGTGAACGGTCCATCCAATGCTTCACATGGACGACCCACTCCTTTTGGTCAGGGGTCTCCAGCAGGTCGCCCAAGGCGCCTCGCAAGTGACTCTCCCAGTCAGAAGCGGGCCGCACAAATCGCTGCCCCCAGTTGACGAGTTGCAACTCCGCGGAACTATAGCGGGGCAGGTCACCAAAGGTGGCGCGAGTGTCATTCGCCAGCATCAGGACGTTGCCCCCTCAGGGTTGTTGGCGGCGGACTGCCGGTCGCGGTCGTCGTCACGGTCCCGCTGGCGATCTCCCTGCGCGTTCCCACCGGAGTCCCTGGAACCAGGGTTCGTGGTTTCGATGCGAATGTAGGCTGCGCGCTCAGGCTGCTCAAGCCGTTGGGCCAAGGAGGCCGCATGAGCCTCCAGGAACCGGGCGATTTCCGGGGAGCTTGCCTGCATGGATACCTGTAGCGCGCCACCCTCACGGGTCAGCGTGACGGAGAGGCCATCGAACGTCTTGGAGTCGAATTGAATACGTACTTCGTTGGGGCCTGTCACCTCCAGCGAGTGGCTGATCTCATGCTGAAGCGCCGTGATCTCCGGTGGCGTGGTGGTCGCGGACGCGCTCACTGGGCCCGCGCTGGCTTGCGTTGTCGGATGTAGTGTTTGCGCAAAAGCGGGCAGCACGCCCATGCGAGCGTCAGCCAGAGGATCGCCCTGGGTCGCCCGTTCAGGAGCTTCCTTCTCGGCCGCTTTCTTGTCCAACGCGTTCCCAAAGCGACTCTCCTTGCCGCCAGTATCCTTTCGATCCGCGCGCGACGCAGCGTCGGTGGAACCGCTTTGCGTCGGGCTTCCTTTTTGCGTATGGCTTACCTTCACTGTGCCCTCCGTTGCTGAAACTGCGCGCTCCCGACATCGTCCATCTCCACAGATTCACTGCGCTCCTGTTCACGGCGATGCCGCTCTTCCTGCCGGGCGCGGTGGGTCTGCAGGACTTCCACTTGCCGGTTGGCCTCAACCACGTCTCTTCGCGCTGCCTCCAGCGCATCCACCGCGTCTTCTGTCACCATGCGTTGCTCAAGGACCGCGTCGTGCGCCCAACCTGCCTCTCGATGCAGCCAGCGCGCTTCGTCGCAGCGTCGCTGCAACTCCTCAGCGGGCATCGCGCCAGTGCTCTGGAAGCGCGCATCTCGTGAACGGTTGGCCGTTTGTGTTGCCTGCTCCGCGCGCGCCTGCAATTCGGTGAGTCGACGCTCTGCCTGTCGCAGTGTCGCGATGCGTTGGGCCATGGCCAGATGCGCCTCCTCCAGCGCCTTGCGCTTCTGCTCCAGCAGCACTTCCAGGCGGTATCGAAAGATCGCCATCGCTTCTCCAGGGCTCCTCGCGTTCGCTGCCGCACTAGGCCTGTTCCATGGACAGCAGCCGTTGTACGGTTGCCTCCATCGGTGCAGGCTCGTACTGGCCTTGGCGCAGAAAGCTCACAATCCCCTCGTTGGCTGCGATGGCCTCGTCCACGCGCGGATCACTGCCCTTCTCGTAAGCGCCCAGCAGAATCAGGTCACGTTGCTTTTCGTACGTCGCCAGCAGCCTGCGCAAGCGCATCGCTCCCGCCTGATGCTCCTGGTGGGTGACGGCGTTCATCACACGGCTAGCGCTTTGCAAGACATCGATGGCCGGATAGTGCCCTTGTGCCGCCAGGTCGCGCGACAGGATGATGTGCCCATCCAGGATGGAGCGCACTTCGTCGGCCACGGGCTCGTTCATGTCATCGCCCGCTACCAGCACAGTGTAGAAGGCGGTGATGGACCCTTTGTCGGAGTTACCGGCGCGTTCCAGCAAGCGTGGAAGTTCAGAGAACACAGAAGGCGTATAGCCCGCTCGTGCGGGTGGCTCTCCACAGGCAAGCCCAATCTCGCGTTGCGCCCTGGCGAAGCGCGTTACTGAGTCCATCAGCAGCATCACGCGCTTCCCACGATCCCGAAAGTATTCAGCCATGGCGGTTCCCACATAGGCCGCTTTCAGGCGCACCAGTGCTGGCTGATCGCTGGTGGCGCAAATCACCACGGAGCGCGCCAACCCTTCGGCGCCAAGATCATGCTCAAGGAAGTCGCGCACCTCGCGGCCACGCTCGCCCACCAGCGTAATCACGTTGACGTCCGCTACGGTGTTCCTGGCGATCATCCCCAACAGGGTGGACTTGCCCACGCCCGCGGCCGCAAACAAGCCAATGCGCTGGCCCTCGCCGCAAGTGAGCATCGCATCGATAGCGCGAACACCCGTCTGCAGTGGATGCTGTACCCGCTTGCGCTTCAGGGGATCGGGCGGGGACGCGGTCACCGGCGCCTCGTCCGTGGGATAGACCAAGCCATGCTGCGCGCTATCCATCGGCTCTCCCAGTCCGTTCAGAACGCGGCCCAGCAACTCCGGCCCAGCCTTCACCGAAAGGCACCGGCCCGTAGGCTCCACCTCACTGGAAGGCCCGATGTTGGTGAGCTCCCCCAGCGGCATCAGCAGCACATCACCATCCTGGAAGCCCACCACCTCCGCGCGCAGCGGCACCCGGGAGCGTCCCGTGTAGATCAGGCAGACCTCGCC
>JALOKO010000330.1 GCA_025456495.1 Bryobacterales bacterium
CCGGAACGTTGGTGGCGCGGTCTCGCGTATCGTCGATGTTTTCCTGGTCCAGCACACCGTCGATGCCGTGCTCTGGAGCGAAGATCGCGGTGACGTTCACGCCCGCAGCCACCATCGCGTCCACATTGCGGCTTCCGTCACGCAGCAAGCCGGTGTGGTTGGTGATCAGGCCCACCCGCTTGCCCTTTAGCGATGCGAACCCGGACGCGGCCAGCACGTCAATCCCATTCAGCACCTGCGCATCGCGGTTTACTACGCGACGGTTTCCGGGGCCATAGATGGTTTCCGCATAGCCCGTGACGGCGACCTTTTGCCCCGTTACCCCCGCCAGTTGCGCGGCCAGCGTGGCCACCTTCGCGCGCAAGGGCAGCACGCTCTTGCGCTGCGGATGCACTGAATTAGTGAGCAGGATGACATAGCTGCGGGAATGCGGGTCAATCCACAAACTGGTTCCCGTAAAGCCGGTGTGCCCGAAGCTGGCCACCGGATACAGTTCGCCGCGGTTGGAGGAAAACCGCGAATCAATATCCCAGCCTAAGCCGCGCAGATCCGGCTGAGAGGCGGGCGAGGCCGGCGTCGTCATCTTCGCCACCGTACCCGGTTGCAGCACGCGGACGCCATCCAGTGTGCCGCCGTTCAGAATCATTTCCGCAAAACGCGCAAGGTCAGCGGCCGTGCTAAATAGGCCAGCGTGCCCGGCAACGCCCCCCATGAAGCGGGTGGTGGGGTCGTGTACTACCCCATGAAGAATACGCCCGTCCACCCGTTCGGTGGGGGCAATCCGGCGCCGTAACGACGTTGCCGGCAAGTAGCCGGAATCCTTCATCCCCAATGGGCCAAAAAGGTGCTGCGCCACGTACGCATCCACACGCTGTCCGCTTACCGCGCGCACGATCTCCGCCAACAGGATGAAGTTGATGTCGCTGTAGATAAATCGACGACCTGGAGGCGCCACCGGCTTATCCGCCATCGCCAGCGCGATGCCCGTATCCTCACCGCTCCACACGGGCTTCAGGTCGACATCCGGGCGAAGGCCGGAAAAGTGCGTCAGCAGATCACGAACGCTGATGTCGCTCTTGCCACCCTGAAACTTCGGTAGGTAAGCGGTAACGGGGTCGCCCAGGCGAATCCTGCCACGCTCCCAGAGGTGCATCACCGCAGTGGTGGTGGCCACCACCTTGGTTAGCGACGCGGCATCGAAGATGGTGTCCAATTCCATGGGCAGCCGTTGCGGCTCCAGTTGGCGGCTCCCATAGGCCTTGCGGTGAATCACCTCCCCGGGGCGCCCGATCCACACCACCGCGCCCGGGATGGCGCCGTTGTCCACCTCAGCCTGGATGGCGGCGTCCACCTCGGCCACCGTCACAGCCTGGCCGGATGCCAGCCAGCAGATTGCCACCATCCACCACGTCAACCACAGCGTTTTCAGATTCCAATGCCTCATTGCAGTTTCGCCGCTACCTCGTCCAGCACCCCAGCCAGTTCCACATCCTTCTTGGAGATCCCGCCCGCGTCATGGGTGGTGAGATGCACCTTCACCGTGTGATAGACGTTGAACCACTCCGGGTGATGGTTCATCACTTCGATGCGCACCGCTGCCATCGCCATAAAGCCGAAGGCATGCACGAAGTCAGCAAAGCGGTATTCCTTGTACAGCTTGCCGCCGTCCAGGCTCCAGCCCCGCAGGCTCCCGAGGGCCTGTTGGATTTCGTCCGTCGTCAACTTTGTCATCGTCATCTCGTTGTCACCGTCATCTATTGCACCGCGGCCATAGTAATCGTTCCGCAAGTTGGCGGGGGTCGCCAGCGTCAGGTCCCGCGCGTCCTTCTATGACAGTATCATCGTCCGCACTTCGCCACGTCACGACATGCATCTGGCGGGCATCCCGTGGACTTCCGCGCGACCATCCACAGCGTTTGTGCATCTGAAAGGGTGTACCGTATGCCGGAAAATCCCCAAACGCCCTCGGAGTCTTCGTCGAGTCCGAACGAAGCCCTGCTACCCGCTTTGCGGATGGACCTGGACTTTCAGCCCTCGCCCGCTCCGGACCAGCCAGGGCTGCTGATCCGCGACAGTTTTCACTTCTCTGACACCACGCTCATCGTTCCACCCTATCTGCTGCGCTTTCTTCCCTTCTTCGACGGCCACCACTCCCGTTCCCAATTGCTGGATGAGATTGAGAAGGCAGCCAGTCGCGACAACGCCCTTCGCCTGGAGGCGCATCTGCGGGACACCCTGGAATCGGCTGGGTTCCTGCAAGGGCCGCGATTCGAGGCCTTGAAGCAAGATGCTCTCCATGCCTTCCAGAAGGCCCCGGCGAGAATCTCCAGCCATGCGGGCGCGGCCTATCCGGCCAGCGCGAACGAACTGCGCCAGTACCTGGACAGCAACCTGCATCCGCACCGCAACGGCCACGACACCCAACCCACGCCGCTGGCCATCGCCGCCCCGCACATCAGTTTTGAGGGCGGCTGGCAATCCTACGCCACCATGCTGTCGCTGCTGGAACATGCCCACCCTGAGAGCCTGTTCGTGGTGATGGGTACGTCCCACTACGGCGCACCGGATCGCTTGGGACTCACCGCGAAACCCTTCGAGACCCCCCTCGGCAGCACCCGCGCTGAGCCGGAGCTCGTGGCGGCGCTCGCCGCTGCGTGCCCGCAAGTGGTGACCTGTGAGGACTACTGTCACGCCATTGACCATTCCGTGGAATTCCACGTCATGCTGTTGCAATACGCCCTGCGGCCGGATGTGCGCGTGCTCCCCATCCTGGTGGGTTCTTACCTGGAACCCATGCGCCATGGCGGCTTGCCTCAGGATGCCCCTGCTTTTCGTGAAGCCTTCCGCGCGCTCCGCGAAATTACCGCCAGCGCTGGCCGGGAAGTCGTCTGGCTGCTGAGCGTAGACATGGCCCATATGGGCCGTCGTTATGGCGACGCCTTCGCCGCAACCGCGCTTGCCGACGAAATGGCGGAAGTGCAGGCCTTGGATCGCGCCCGGATCGAACTGCTGTCCAGCGGCGATTCCTCTGCCTTCTGGCAAGACGTCAACCGTCGTGACAGCTACCTGAAGTGGTGTGGCTCCTCCACCCTCTACACCTTCGCCCAGGTCTATCCCGAAGCACGCGCCAGCCTGTTGAGCTATCAGCAATGGAACATTGATCCGGAAAGCGTTGTCAGCTTCGGCACGCTGGCCTTCCACCGCTAACGTTTCCCCTCACTCGGGTAGACCTTCGTGCTGCCTTGCGATCTCGAAAACGGATGCTTTTGTCCGCAACTTGCTTCATGATAGGGGCGGAGGAATTCCCATGAGATCCAACGCTCTTACCCGTCGTGGTTTTCTTGCTTCCTCAGTTGCGTTACTGCCCTTTGGCGGCTGCGGTAGCGGCCCCAAGGTGGTTGAGGTGGAAGTACCCAAAGCGCCCGTGCCGGATGTGCTGGGCGTCAACCTAAACACCGTACGCGCCCTCCTTGGCCCTGCCGCGAAGCAAACCCTTCAGTCGATTGCCGACATTGGCTACAGGGCAGTGGAGATGACCAGAGCTGACTTGCCCGAAGTCCTGCCACTGTGCAAAGACCTGGGCCTCGCCGTTCCCAGTGCGCATTTCGAATACGCCATCATCACCAATGCCTGGGCCAACTATGGCGGCAGTCCTCCCCGCAAGGGGTACAGCCTCCACGCCGCGCTCGCGGATGCCAGGAAGGCGGGACTGGAGTACGTAGTGATCCCCTCCATCGCGCCCGGCGATCGGGGTGGTATGGGCACGTACCTGCGTCTTGCCCAAAGCCTCAACCAAGCTGGCGAGCAGGCAAAGCGGATGGGCTTGCGGCTCGCTTACCACAACCATTCGTTTGAGTTCCGCAAGTATGGTCAGCACACCGGATTCGACATCCTGTTGAACAACATCGAGAAGGATCTCGTCCACATGGAACTGGATCCCTTCTGGGTGGTGATTGGCAATCAGGATCCGCTGCTCCTGATGCGCAAGCACGCCCACTCCATGCGGTTGCTGCACCTGAAGGACATGCGCCAATACACCAACCCGACCTTTGAGGACACGGTCCCCGTGGAGGCCTTCCGCGCCCTGGGCACGGGCGTTCTGGACATTGCCCGGCTGATGCACAGCGCCCACAACGCGGGCGTGGCGCACTACTTCGTCCACCTGGATCATTTTGCTGGTGACGCCCTGGACGGCCTACGGCAAAGCTACGACTATCTGCAGAAAATGAAGGCCGCGCCAGAACTTCCCACCTAGCCGACTTTCCGCCAATCGCGTTGTGAAGCGCCCGCGCGCAGGGGAGCCACCCGGTTCCCCGGCGCGGACGCAGCCTCAGCCTTGGCGCCTCCCGGGCAACTTGCTGCGCCTGCATCTCGCTCTCTATGCCCGGGCAAACTTCCCTCTGTTACACTGGGGTTATTGTGATGCGTTTCGGTGTGGTGGTCTTTCCCGGCAGCAACTGTGATCACGATGCTTTCCACGCCGTGACGCAGGATCTTGGCCATGCGGCCGAACTGCTGTGGCACCAGGAGGAAACCGTGCGAGGCGTGGATGCCATCATCCTGCCCGGCGGCTTTTCTTACGGCGACTATCTGCGCTGTGGCGCCATCGCGAAGTTCTCTCCCGTAATGAAGGCTGTCCATCGCTTTGCCCAGGATGGAGGTTCCGTTCTAGGCATCTGCAACGGCTTCCAGATTCTGGTGGAGACGGGCCTGCTGCCCGGCGCGCTAGTGCGAAACCGCAACCTTCGCTTTGTCTGCAAGACCGTGGGCCTGCGCACTGGCACGGTGGATTCGCGCTTCACCAGCCACTGCCCACCGGATGCCCTGCTGCAGGTTCCCGTTGCCCACGGTGAGGGCTGCTACGTCGCCGACGATCGCACCCTTCACCAGTTGGAGGCCGAACATCGCATCGCCTTCCGGTACGCCGATAACCCGAACGGAAGCATGCATGACATCGCGGGCATCCTGAACGAGGGCCGTAACGTGATGGGGATGATGCCCCATCCGGAACGCGCCACACATCCGTTGATGGGCTCTGTGG
>JALOKO010000331.1 GCA_025456495.1 Bryobacterales bacterium
GTCGGGCGCTGTTGAATGTGGCGCGGATGGGCAAGTTTTCCAGTGATCGCACCATCCAGCAATATGCCCGGGATATTTGGAAGATTCCTGCTCAACCGGGTACGACAACCTAGGAATGATTCGACGTGCAACCACCGATGAACTCGCGTGATAAGTTATTGGAATTGATGTCCCCGGACTTTGGCGTTTACCAGGGGTCGCCGTTGCCTTTCGGCGCCACTCCCGCCCGGTCCGGTATCAACTTCAGCCTCTACTCTAAGCTCGCAACCAACGTAAATCTCGTTTTGTATTATCCGGGGGACCAGGAGATCCTGTTGGAATTGCCTCTTGATCCTGACCGCAATCGAACCGGTAACGTGTGGCATATTTTCCTGCGCGGGATTGATCCTCGAGTAGAGTATGGATATCGCCTGGATTGCAAGCCAAATCACCGGCCGCATATCCAGCGCTTCTTTCCCAACAAGGTACTTTTGGATCCTTATGCAAAAGCCGTAACCGGCGGCGAGGTGTGGCGCGGGGACGAAAAACGGCTGACGAAGATGTGGCCCAGTGCCCGTCCTCGGCGCAGTGTAATTGTCGACGATCTGTTTGAGTGGGATCTGGATCAACCGCTGAACATTCCGCTGGCCGATTCGGTTCTCTATGAATTACATGCCAGAGGCTATACGGCCCATAGTTCTTCGGCGGTCAGTCGGCCCGGCACCTATATTGGGCTAACAGAAAAGATCCCGCACCTGAAGGAACTCGGGGTAACGGCGGTGGAATTGTTGCCGGTAGCCGAATTCGAAGAGGTGGAGGAGCCGCGCTACAACCCCAAGACGGGCGAGCGCCTCGTGAATTTCTGGGGCTATCAGCCCATGTCGTTCTTTGCGCCGAAGGCCTCCTATGGGGCTGACCCCTACTTCGGGGCGCAGGTTCGCGAGTTCAAAGAGATGGTGAAGCGCTTCCATGCCGCGGGTATCGAAGTGATTCTGGATGTGGTGTTCAACCACTCCGCCGAGGGGGATGAGCGTGGGTCCACCTCTTCCTTCCGCGGCATCGACAACGAAACCTATTACATGTTGCACCCGGCGACGGGCCGCTATCACGACTATTCCGGTTGCGGCAATACGTTGAATTGCAACCACACCGTGGTGCGCAATATGATTATCGACTGCCTGCATTATTGGGTTACCGAAATGCACGTGGATGGCTTCCGTTTCGACCTGGCTTCCATTCTGGGTCGAGGACAGAACGGCGAAGTACTGGCGAACCCCCCGCTGTTGGAGCATATTGCCGGTGACCCGGTTCTGGCCAACACCAAAATCATCGCCGAAGCCTGGGATGCCGCCGGGCTCTATCAGGTGGGGAGCTTTCCGGCATGGGGCCGCTGGGCAGAGTGGAATGGCAAGTACCGGGACGAGATCCGTCGATTCGTGAAGGGTGACCCCGGCATGACCCAGTCGCTGGCGCGCCGCCTGGTTGGAAGCCCTGATTTGTACCGCTCCAGCAATCGCCACCCCTATCACAGCATCAATTTCGTCACCTGCCACGACGGGTTCACGATGCTGGATCTGGTGAGCTTCAACGACAAGCACAACCTGGCAAACGGTGAGGACAATCGCGATGGCGGCAACGATAACCACAGTTGGAATTGCGGCGCCGAGGGTGAGACCAACGATCCTGCTGTGCTGGATTTGCGCCAGCGTCAGGTGAAGAACTTCGCGGCCTTGCTGTTGCTGTCGCACGGGGTGCCCATGTTGCTGGCAGGCGACGAATTCGGCCGCACCCAACGCGGCAACAACAATGCCTATTGCCAGGACAACGACATCAGCTGGGTGGACTGGAGACTGCGCAAGAAGAACGCCGATCTGTTCCGATTCTTCCAGCGACTCATCGCCTTTCGTAAACAGCACCGTGTCCTGCGGCCTGACCGTTTCGCTGACGATCCGCACAGCAGTGGCGCTCGCGTCCACTGGCACGGTGTCCGGCTGCACGAACCGGATTGGGGATACCATTCCCACACGCTGGCCGCCCACTTCTTCGGCCCGGCCGAACGCCGGGAAGGCGAGCACATTTACCTGATCGCCAACGCCCATTGGGAAGCGCACGACTTCGAACTGCCGGTGCTTGGGCGCAAAGTCTGGCATCGCTTCGCGGATACTTCGCTGGCCTCTCCGGATGACATCGCCCGGCCTGGCTTTGAGGCGGAACTGGGCAACCAGTTGCGCTACACGGCATCGCCGCGCAGCGTCGTGGTGCTGGTGGGCAAGTAACCGGCCATTCGTACGCGCAGCCCTTCGTCGCGCCAAGCCCCGCCTGGCGCCAAGCAACAGCAGCCTTCGATACAATCAGGCCATGTCGGCTGATCCTTCCGCTATCCTCGACGCGCTGCAGGTGGCGCCGGATTGCTCCGGTGTCTGCGGCAAGCATTGGGTTCTGTCACCGGCCGGCGAGTGGCTTCCCAGCTTCAATCCCTCCACGGGGCGCATTCTGGGAAGGGTGTGCATGGGCGGCGTGCCGGATTACGAGAAGATCCTGGCGGACGCCACGGAAGTAGCGGCGCGCTGGCGCCTGTTGCCCGCGCCGCTTCGGGGCGAGGTCGTCCGCCAAATTGGTGAGGAACTCCGTGCCCACAAGCAGCAGTTAGGCGCTCTGGTGAGCCTGGAGATGGGCAAGATTCTTGTCGAGGGCGAGGGCGAGGTGCAGGAGATGATCGACATGGCCGACTTCGCCACCGGCCTGTCACGCCAGCTCTACGGGCTCAGCATGCATAGTGAGCGTCCCGGTCATCGCATGTTTGAGCAATGGCATCCGCTGGGGATTGTGGGTGTGATTACGGCCTTCAATTTTCCGGTGGCCGTGTGGGCTTGGAACGCGCTTTTGGCCGCCGTTTGCGGCAATGTGGTGGTGTGGAAGCCATCGCCCGCCACCCCGCTGTGCGCCATTGCCGTGCAGCAGATCTGCAACCGCGTGCTGGCCCGTCACGGGTTCCCGGGCGTCTTTCAGTTGATTGTTGGCGATACGACGAAGATCGGCGAGCGGATGGTGGCCGACCGGCGAATCCCCCTCATTAGCGCCACCGGGTCCACTGCCATGGGCAAGCGGGTGGGGGAAGTGGTGGCCCAGCGTCTGGGGCGCAGCCTTTTGGAATTGGGGGGCAACAACGCCATCATTGTGATGCACGATGCGGATCTTGCGCTGGCGCTGCGCGCGGTGATGTTCGGCGCAGTGGGCACCTCTGGCCAGCGCTGCACAACAACGCGCCGTTTGTTTTTGCATCAGGCCATCGCCGATTCCTTCATTCCGCGCTTGGTGGCGGCCTACCAGCAGGTGCCCATTGGTGATCCGCTGGATGGAAAAACGCTCATGGGGCCGCTCATCAATGCCAAGGCCGTCGCTGCGATGCGCGAAGGCATTCGCGAGGCCCAGCAGCAAGGAGCGCAGTTGCTTTATGGCGGCGAGCCGCTACCGGAATTGGGCGAGTGCTTTGTCCGCCCGGCCATCCTTCGCGTACAGAAGCCCATTCCCTTGATGCGCCAGGAGATCTTTGCGCCCATCCTGTACGTGTGTTCCTTCGTCTCTCTGGAGGATGCCATCCGGATGCAGAACGACGTGCCCCAAGGCTTGTCATCGGCCATCTTCACGCGCGGGCTGCAGGCAAGTGAGCAGTTCCTGTCGCCGGCGGGCAGCGATTGCGGCATCGCCAACGTCAACATCGGAACCAGTGGCGCTGAGATCGGCGGGGCTTTCGGCGGCGAGAAGGATACCGGGGGCGGTCGCGAATCCGGCAGCGACTCCTGGAAGGCGTACATGCGTCGACAGACGGTGACGGTGAACTACAGCGATGCCCTGCCGCTGGCGCAAGGCATCACGTTTGGGGAAGTCTAGCGAAAGGGCGGCGTCAGTAGACCCCTAGCCTGCCCTGCCGCTTGCCAATAGCGGACAGCTTGCCTTCTTGCGACTCCCCGCTAAAGAAAACTCACTGCCTGCCCCAGAGACACCACGGAGTGCTTGCGGAACGCATCCTGCTTGCCGGGGAAATCCAGCCGGTGGTGCGCGCCGCGGCTTTCTTCCCGCGCCAGGGCGCAGCGGGCGATCAGCTCCAGCACCTGCTTCATGTTGCGCAATTCGTGGCGTGAGCGGCTTCCGGCGCCGCTGGCTTCGGTGACCTCCCCCAACTGCCGCAACAGGCAATCCAGCCGCGCCCGGTCGCGCAGCAGGCTGCACTTTTCCCAGGCCATCGTCCGCAGCGCACCCTCGTCGATGTCGGGGAATTGCGCGTCTTGCGGCGCCTCACCCTGCTCCCGCGGCGCAGTGGCCCAGCGTTTCATCGCGCTGCCGGCCAAAGCCCCAAAGACCAGCCCCTCCAACAGCGAATTGCTGGCCAGCCGGTTGGCGCCATGCACGCCGGTACAGGCCACTTCCCCGGCAAGGTACAGGCGGGCCAGGCTGCTCATTCCGGAAAGTCCGCTGCGCACTCCGCCCATCGCGTAGTGAGCGGCAGGCGTGACCGGCGCCGCCTGCTTGCCCAGATCGATGCCAAACACCTTGCATGTGGCGTAGATGCGTGGGAATCGCTGCTCCACAAAGCCGTCGGGTAGGTGGGTGAGATCCAAAAGCACATGGTCCGTCCCGGTTTGTTGCGATTCGGTGAGGATTGCGCGAGCCACCACGTCGCGGGGCGCCAGTTCCAGCATGGGCGAGTAGCGCTGCATGAAACGCTCCCCATGGACGTTGCGCAGGTAAGCTCCCTCGCCGCGAAGGGCCTCCGACAGCAGGAAACGGGGGGCGCCAGGGATCATCAGCGCCGTGGGGTGGAACTGCACAAACTCCAGATCGCTGAGTTCAGCGCCCGCGCGATAGGCCACTGCCACGCCGTCGCCGGTGGCCACATCGGGGTTGGTGGTATCGCGATAGATGCGGCCCATGCCGCCCGTGGCCAGCAAGGTGGCGCGCGCGTGGACGGGCGTCAGTTTCTTGCTGAGCTCGTCGAAGAACACGGCCCCGGTCACCGCCGTGCGGTCGTTCTGCTGGCGCAATACCAGCAGGTCCGTCA
>JALOKO010000332.1 GCA_025456495.1 Bryobacterales bacterium
AGCAGGATGTCTCCGTTATGGTTCTTCAGACGAATCAGCGTCCCGCCTCCATTGATCTTGCCCCTCAGGTTCTGCGTCAAATTCACCTCGTAGCCCCCGCCCTGCCGTCGTCGGTCGCGGTCTTCGCGTTCCGTGTTCGCCTGAAGCTCGACGTCGAAATCCGTCAGCACCTCTCCGTTGTGATTTTCAATCATCACATCCGCCTTCACGTTTGAGGGAAGAGTGACATCCACATCCCCGTTCATGGATGAGAAGGCCAGTGGCTTGCCCTCCTCCACCTGGCGCATCCCCACCTTCATGGTGCTGTTCAAGGAGTGCGCCGTCACCGCGCCCGCCGCATTCCTCACGGTGATGGGTCCGTTCACGTTCTCCAGTTCCAGGCCGCCGCTGACATTGTCTACCAACACCCGCTCGCAGTTCACACAACGCACCTTCAGCAGGCAGTTGAAGGGGATCATCAGCGCCAGGTCCACATCTCCCGCCGTTGCTGATGCCGTAATCCGCAGCACGTTATCCTTTTCCTCGGCGTTGAATCGGCCGCCCCCAGCCGGTAGACGCCGCAGTCCTTCCCGGTTATTGCCGCTGGCGGGTTTGCGGATGCTATCCCCGCGGGCCTCCAACTGGACATCGGCCCCGCTGTATCCCTCCACCCGGATATTCCCCTGCATCAGCCGGATGTCCACCGTGCCTGGCTGTGCGGGATTGCTGAACGGAATCCGGATCTCCTGGGGCTGCGCAGTGGCCCACCCCGCACCCAGCAGCAGCGCTACTCCCAGCGCCCATCCACCCGTTCCCATGCGTTGTTTCTTCATGTTCATGCCTCCCACTTCACACCTTTTCCAATCCCTACAGCCGCAGTTGCAGCCACCGGGCCGCTTCATCCCGGACAACAGCCGGTGTCGCCGGGTCCGTCATCAGTTCCATCAAACATTGCCGGGCCTCCGGGTGATCCACTTCGGCCAGTACCCGCACCAGTTCCAACTGCACCAGTGGGGAACCCTCCGCCACCACCGCCTGCTGCAGCGCCGTCCGCACATCCGGTTGCGCCGCGTCGCGCCGCAGCACGTCCAACGCCGCCAGCCGCACATTCACACTCGAATCGTGCAGCAAGGTCCGCACCAGCGCGTTCCTCACCAGAGGATTCTGCCTGCTCAGCCCGGCCGCATCGCTCACCCCCATCAATCGATCGGCGGCCAGTGGCTGGTTCAGCGTCGCCAGCACCGCCAGCTCCCGCGTATCGTTCAGTTCCTGCCGCAGTGCCCTTAGCGTGGAATCATCTCCGCCTCGCCGCAAGTCATGGGCCATCCACCCCGCCACCAGCCCCACCGCCAGGCACATTCCCGCTAGGCCCATCGCCACTTGTGGCTGTGACGGCCAAACGCCTGCCAGCCAGCGAAGCCAGCCACCCGCGGGTTCGCCCTGTCGCTTCCCCTTCGCTCCCACGCCGCGTGTTCGCCCGCTTCCTCCCGCTTCCGCGACAAAGGCATCCAGCATGTCCCGGAGGCGATGCTCCAGAACCGGGCTAGGGGGCTCTACCGCCAATGTCCCCAACTCCGTCCACAGGTCCATCTCCGCCCGCAGGTCCGGGTAGGGGCTCAGTTGCTCACGCAAACCCGCGTCCCGCGCGGCGTCCCCATCCCCGTTCATCCATGCTTCCAGGCGCTGCGTTGCTTCTTCCCGTGTCATCCCGCTCTTCCTTCCCGCAATGCCAGAAAGCTCTCCCGCAATTCCTGCATCGCACGATGAATGCGCACCTTGATCGTGTTCACGTCGCAGCCCGACATGCTGGCGATTTCGCGATACTTCAGTCCCTGAAAGCGACTCAGCAGCAGCAATTCCCGCTTCCTCTCTGGAAGCTGTTCCAAGGCCCGGCGCAGGGTCTGCTGCTGCTCAGCGATATCCAGCCGCTCGTCCACGGGAAGATCCCCCGCTACGAACACGTCGCCACCATCCTCTTCGACGGGGGTTTCGCGGTTGGCTCGCCGCGCATGGTCGGTGCGGATATTCCTTGCGATCTGGTACAGCCACGCCCGGAACGGGGCATCGCGACGAAAGGTCTGCCGGGAGCGCAGTACCCGGAAGAAGACCTCCTGTGTCAGGTCTTCGCTCTCCATCGGCTGCAAACCCTGCCGCCGGAAGAATTGGTACAGCGCGGTCTGGTAGCGCTGAAACAGGATGCTCATTTGCTCCAGGTCGCCCTCGGCCACCCGGCGCATCACCACTTCATCGGCCTCCATCATGCGTTGGCCTCAACCCCGTGTTTGCCTTTCCTTGCCACTCTTACCACGAATACCGCGGCAGACCGGAAAGGTTACAAATCCCTTCTGCATGGGATACCAATTGAAGGGCGTTCAGGCGCAGGCCCTCCACGGTGGACGCAAACACAGGTCCCCCATCGCGTCCGAACCGCCCCGGCCCAAGGAACGCCTGCTGTGGAATGGACAATACCGTTGGATGCGAATGCCGCTACTTTGCCGGTTGTGAGGGGCGCACTTCCACCCGGCTGATCAGTGTCCGTTCCGGCATCAGCAGCAGGTGCGCCACGGTCTCGGCGATATCCTCCGGCTGAATCTTCCACGGCTTGCCCGTGCCGGAGTGTCCAAACTCAGTGTCCACACTGCCCGGCATCACGCAGCTCACCCGCACGCCGTCGTAGCGGTGGTCCAGCATCAACGCCTCGCTGAAGCCCAGCAGCCCGAACTTGGTCGCGTTGTACCCGGCCCCGCCCGCAAAGGCGTTCCGCCCCGCCAGGCTGCCGATGTTGATGATGAAGCTGCGCCCCGCCGCCTTCAGCAACGGCAGCGCCTCATGGCAGCAGTAGTAGACGCCAGACAGGTTGGTGTCCAGCATCGCGTGCCATTCCTCCGGGCTCAAGTCCCCCACGCTGCGGAACACGCCCAACCCCGCGTTGTTGACTAGGATGTCCAGCCGTCCGAAGCGCTCGCTTACCCCCGCCACCAGCGCCTTCACCGCATCCAGTTGCGATACGTCGGCCTGCAGCCCTAGCACCCGCTCCTCGCCAAACTCCGCCCCCAGCGCCCCGCGGCTGGCCTCCAGCGCCTGCCCGTCACGCCCGCAGATGGCCACCTGCGCGCCCTCCGCCAGCAGCTTCCGCGCAATCGCCAGCCCAATGCCTTTGGTGCCGCCGGTCACCAGCGCCACCTTCCCATCCAATGTCGTGCTCATGCCTTCAGTCTAGCCCGTCTTGCCCGCCCGCCACGCTATCCTGAAACCAGTTCCGCATCCCAACCCCAGCCGTCTCATCCCATGAAGACCAACGCCCTTCGCCTGCTGGATGCCATGGGCATCGCCTACGAAACCCGCGCCTACCCGGTTGACCCCAACGACTTGGCCGCCGAGTCCGTCGCCGCCAAAATCGGCCTCGACGCCCAGCAGGTATTCAAGACACTGGTTGCCCGCGGTGACCGCCACGGCGTCTGCTTTGCTGTCATCCCCGCCGACAGCGAACTTGACCTCAAGTCCCTCGCCCGCCTCACCGGCGACCGCAAAATCGACACCGTCCCCCTCAAGGAGGTGGAGCCCCTCACCGGCTACATCCGCGGCGGCGTCACCGTACCCGGCGCGCGCAAAGCCTACCCGGTATTCCTGGAAGAGACCGCCATTCTTTTTGACATCATCTCCATCTCCGCCGGCCAGCGTGGCCTGCAAGCACTGCTCCACCCCGAAGCCTACATCCGCCTCACCAACGCCCAAACCGGCCCCATCAGCCGCCCCAAGACCCCCACCTAACCACCAATGCGCGCACCTCGGCCACAGCTTTGGATACGCAAGACAGCTATCCTGAGAATGTTTGGAATCGCCATGAACGCTATGTCCTTCGACGCTACGCTTCTTGATGCGCAGGGCTTCTGCCTTATACCCCAGTTCTTGGACGACACACAGCTAGACACGATTTCCGAGTGGATCTTTCAGTTGAGCCACTCGAAACGTGGCGATCCCGTCAGCAACAAAGCCAGCGGATCCCATCGCCGCGGCGGGTTACGGCAATTGCTTGAACGGGTGCCCCAGTTGCAGGAGTTCGTCCGCTCCCCCGGCGTTCGCACTTTGGTTGAGCCCGTTCTTGGCCCGTCAGCGAGGGTGGTGCGCGCGATTCTCTTTGACAAGACCCCTGCTGCTAACTGGGTGGTTCCTTGGCATCAGGACCTCACCATCGCTGTCAGGGAACAACTGGACCTTCCAGGTTACGGACCGTGGACGCAGAAGGATGCGGTGTCTCACGTCCAGCCGCCCACCGACATCCTGCAGTCTATGCTGGCGCTACGGATTCACCTGGACGATTGCGGTGACGCCAATGGCGCACTGCGCGTGATTCCGGGCTCGCACACCTATGGAAAATTGGACCAGCATTCCATCCACGGCCTTGTTGCTAGCCGTGCTTATCTCACCTGCGCCGTGCCTCGTGGCGGCGCCATGCTGATGCGGCCATTGCTCTTGCATGCCTCCTCAAAGGCTGAAGTCCCTCATCGCCGTCGCGTGATTCACCTCGAGTTCGCGGCAGCCGCACTGCCGGGCGGGTTGCGCTGGCACCAGGAATCCTAGCCTTCCATCCTCGCGCTCCCCAGCCTCCACGCCTACCGGGCACTTACCGTCAGTTACGGGCGGGCCTCGGCGCTGATACGGAATGCGCGTCCGTTATCCATGAGCAAGGTGGTCAGGGAGCCTGAAAATGGGACACATAGCCAAAACAGGGAAAGGATAGCTGGTGTTCAATCCCAACTAGACGAAGCGAAACGAGTGGTGGAGGCGGTGGGAATCGAACCCACGTCCGAAAAAGTCCAACATAGCAAGCCTACGTGCGTAGTCCGTTCTGAAATCTTGATCCCTGGCTTAGAACGGACAAGGCGCCGTGGATCCAGTCTGATTGATCTCAGCCTACCCCCTCAGACGGCGGGGTTCAGCCCAGTTCACAAGAATGACACTCGATCGGTAGCTCATGAACCCGCTACCGGGAGCGCGCCGCTAATTAAGCAGCGTATGCGTACTGCGTGTTGGCAGTTGTTGTTTTCCGATCGTTTT
>JALOKO010000333.1 GCA_025456495.1 Bryobacterales bacterium
TGCCCAACGCACCGTTCGCCCAACGCACCGTTCGCCCAACGCACCGTTCGCCCAACGCACCGTTCGCCCAACGCACCGTTCGCCCAACTCACTGTTGGGCGATGCGGCCCACGCGGTCGCCTTCTCCCGCCGCCACTAGCGCCAGCGCCCCCGCCACGAGCGCCCCCGCCACTAGCGCCCCCGCCACTGGGCGCGATACGCTATCCGGGTTGGTCTTCGTAATTCCTCCACCTCTATGAGCACCGCCACTCCCCTCTCGTCCCCGAACGGCAACCCTCCCGCTGGCGCTTCCAATCACCGCCTGCTGCCACCGGGTATCCTGTGGCCGTTCATCCTGCTCACGAGTTGCTTTGCCTGGTGGGGGCTTGCCAACAACATGACCGATACCCTGCTGGCCGCGTTCAAGCGCATCAAGAGCATGAGCGACTTCCAAACCTCGCTCATCCAAATTGCCTTCTATGGCAGCTACTTCTGCTTTGCGCTGCCAGCGGCCATGTTCATTAAGCGCTTCTCCTACAAGGCGGGCGTCCTGCTGGGCCTGGCCCTTTTCATTGCAGGGGGTCTGCTGTTCTACCCGGCCAGCCTCACCATGGAATACTGGCACTTCCTGGCGGCGCTCTACATCCTCGCGGGTGGGTTGTCCATCCTGGAAACGGCCGCCAACCCCTACGTGGTGGTGCTGGGGCCGGAGGTCACTGGCACGCAGCGGCTGAATCTTGCCCAGTCCTTCAACCCCATCGGATCCATCCTGGGCGTGCTTTTGAGCAAGCTGTTCATCCTTTCCGAGTTGCGCGGCTTAGGCGCCGAGGAGCGTGCCGCTTTGCCCCCAGCCGAACTGGAGCGCATCCAGGCAGGCGAATTGGAAGCCGTCATGGGTCCCTACGTCGCGGTGTCCCTCGTATTGCTGGTCATCTGGATCCTGATTGCCAGCGCCCGGATGCCCCACGCTTCTGACCAATCCTCCAGCGAGGACCGCAGCCTCAACCTGCTGCCCGCCATCGGCAGGCTTATTCGCAATCGCCACTATCTTTGGGGGGTGATTGCACAGTTCTTCTATGTTGGCGCCCAGATTGGCGTCTGGTCTTTCACCATTCGCTACGTGATGGGAGAACTGAATCTGAACGAAGAGCAGTCCTCCACCTACTATCTGGCTGCCTTGGTGTTGTTTTCTGTGGCCCGTTTCGTCTGTACCGGATTGATGAGCTACTTTACTCCCAGGCACATTCTCACCGCGCTGGCCGTGCTGGCCATCGGCTGCTGTCTGGTGACGGCCTTCGCGGGGGGATATCCCGGAGTGATTGCGCTGGTAGCCATCTCCGGCTGCATGTCCCTCATGTTCCCCACGATCTACGGGTTGGCCATTCGCGGTCTGGGCGACGACACCAAGATTGGTGGATCCGGCCTCATCATGGCCATCCTCGGCGGCGCCGTCATCACTGCCCTGCAGGGCCAGGTATCGGACGCTACCGGCAACATCGGACTGTCCTACCTGGTGCCGCTGGCCTGCTTTGTCGTCATCGCCTACTACGCTCTCTACGAAAGCACCAAGGACCTCCCGAAGCGGATGCAGGCTACCCAGTGATGCCGCGCTCCCAACCACCTCCACCTGGATTCCCTCGATGAACTATATCTATCTCCATGGCTTTGCTTCCCGCCCTGCATCGCGCAAGGCCACCTACTTCCAGCACCGATTCGCCGCGGCTGGACATCAACTGCAGATTCCCGCGCTGGATGGCGGAGATTTCCAGAACCTTACCGTCAGCGGCCAACTTGCCATCGTGGACGCCTGCGTTGCCGGGCAGCCCAGTGTGCTGTTGGGCTCCAGTCTGGGTGGCTACCTTGCTGCCCTCTACGCTGCGCGTCATCCGGAAGTGCAGCGTGCCGTGCTGTTGGCCCCGGCGTTCTGCTTCCCCCGTCGCTGGCAGGACGATCTGGGCGCGGAGGCATTCGAAGCTTGGCGGCGAGAGGGCTCCCGCGAGGTATTCCACTATGGCGAGGGCCGAACCCTCCGCATCGGCTTTGGACTGATCGATGATGCCCAGCAGTACGAGGACTACCCTGTTGTCTCTCAGCCCGTGCTGCTGCTGCATGGCATCCAGGATGCTGTCGTTCCCGTTCACTATGCGCGGGAATTTGCGCGTCGCCACCCGGATTCAGCTCAACTTCTTGAGCTGGATACCGATCATGAAATGGGGGATGTGCTGGATGCGCTCTGGACCGCTGCCAGCAAGTTCCTCTTTCCGTAATCCGGTCAAGGAGCATTTGCGGCACGCCTCCGGAGGCCGAAGGCATGGCGATGCTTCCAGCTTCCCCCGACGCTCATCGAATGACCATCGCTTGGACACTCCTTGCCGAGGATTGTCCATTTTCCTGATAGGCGGACTGTGTTAGTCTGATGCCAGACTCTTTGGCGACCCCCGTGTCTACAAGAATTTGTAACTCGGTCCGCCGCGTGGGCGTCCGATAGGTGAATTCCCTGGGTACCGCGGACGCAGCCTGCCCGTTGCCGCAACCATGACAGCGCGTAGCAGGTATGTCCGACGAACGGTGGAGTTCCTGTGCAAATCTGTAAACAGGTTTGCTCCCTAAGGTGAGAATCAACCATGAGCGAAGCGCCCCGGAATCCCAACCAGCTACCGTACGATCGCGATCCGCTTGAGGCCTTGGTGAACCGCACCAAGCCCAAGCCTATGTTTGCCAGCCTTTTGGAGAACCTGCGGGAGGCGATTTCCCCGCCCAAGCTCCCCGATCTGGATGTCACCTCGAAGCCTGTCCAGGTGAAGGGTATTGGCGATGACCGTCCCTTCTTCCAGCGCTTCCGCGAGAACTTTCGGGACGCCTTCGGCGAAACCAAGCTGCCTGACGGCATCACCGCGAAGCCGGTGGCCGTCCATGACGAACTGGATGCCACACGCCTTGGCTTTTTCGCCAGCCTCAGCCAGAACATTAAGGACACGCTCTTCCCTGAGAAGCTGCCCCCGCTGGAGTTGACCTCCAAGCCCGTGGCCGTGAAGAGCATGTGGGGCCAGTCAGAGTATTCCAACAAGTCCCGCGCCGTTTCCATGGCCATCCACATCGGCCTGGTGATCATCGGAGTCGCCCTAGGTACAAACGAGACGGTGCAGCAGACGGTGAAGCAAACGGTCACCCTGTATGCGCCGGATCTCAGCGCGTATGTGCCCGCCCCTGCCGCGCCCAAGCTTGCCGGTGGCGGTGGTGGCGGCGGCAACAACAATCCTCTACCGGTGAATAAAGGCAAGCTGCCTCGGGCTGACCTGAAGCAGTTCACCCCGCCTACCCAGGAGATTCTGAATCCTGATCCCAAGCTGGTGATGGAGCCGACGGTGATCGCTCCGCCCGACATGGCCTTGCCCAACGTGAACATGGCCAACTACGGCGACCCGCTCTCTAAGATCGTGGGTGGTCCGCCTTCCAACGGCCCCGGCTCTGGCGGTGGCATGGGTAGTGGTCGCGGTACTGGCGTGGGTTCTGGGCGCGGTGGCGGCGTTGGTGAAGGAGAGGGTGGTGGCTTCGGGGGCGGCGTCTTCCGTGTTGGTGGCGGCGTTACCAGCCCTGTGCCCGTATACAAGATTGAGCCAGAGTACTCAGAGGAAGCACGGAAGGCGAAATACCAGGGGACAGTGGTGCTATCCGTGATCATCGATTCCACAGGCAAACCCACCAGCCTGAAGGTATTGCGCCCCTTGGGCCTGGGATTGGACGAAAAAGCGATTGAAGCCGTTCAGAAGTGGCGCTTCCGTCCCGGCACAAAGGAAGGCAAGCCAGTGGCTGTGTACGCGACGATCGAAGTGAACTTCCGTCTGCTCTAACGGAACCCCGTTGGAAGCAGATCTTGTGCTGGGACGAACGTCGCGACACGCGGTGGCCGTTCCAGCACAACAGAACCGGCTTTTGACCGCCAGCAATTGACGGCCCATCCGTGTCGTCCTCAGGCCCTGCAACGCTCCTCCCGTCTGCTCCCAAGCCAAGCTCCTTCTTGCCGCGACCCTCCATCGATTCCGTGGCTCGTGCGGCACAAAGGCCTTCTGCCAATGCGACGCCTCACGGGACTGGTTGTTTATCCAACGCATCGATAGAAATTTCTATAGTCCCCGCGTCGGCCTTGCCCCGAACTGGGCAGCGCTCTTCCCGTTTCACCTTTTCCACTCACCCCTCCAGTGTGCTGAAAACTCGTGCGCTTTCAGTGAATTGCCCCGCCGACCGGGCGGACAATCATTCCCGTGCTGAGATTTTGGCCGATCCCATCAAAAAAAGTCCAATCAGCATGTTTATCCATCCGATAAGATGCGTGTATACTTAAGCCAGAGCCGATCGTGGCCTCGCCCCGTTGCGACGAGACCAAGAAGTCGATTGACTCACGGTTGCCAGTTTCCCAGTTGAAGCGAGGCGGACGTGAAGTGGAAGTGTTTGCAATTCATTAGCGGCCTTGCCGCGTGCGCCCTGTTGGCGCTACAACCAGCCTGGACGAAGCCGCGTGAGCTTCCGTGGCGTGGGGACGCCCCAGTCACCATTTCGGTGGTGCTGGAGAGTCGTGCGACGCTGCCGGACAACCTTGTGCGCGCCATGGAGAGCGAACTGCGCCGAGCCTTCGCTCCCAGCGATACCCGTGTGGAACTGGTGATGCCCACGGATCGCAGCCACCATCCCGTCTTCGATACTGAGTTGATCATGCTCCGTGTAACCGGGCGCTGCGAAGTGGGTCCGATGCCTCCCTTGAACGGGCACAAACCCGACACCCTGGGCCGCACCTTCGTTACCGACGGCCGCATTCTTCCTTTCGTCGAGTTGGATTGTAGGCAGATTTCCGGCGCCTTGCGAGGGCGTTTGGCTGGGGCCACCGCAGCCCAACGCCCTGGGCTCCTCGGTCGCGCGATGGGGCGGGTTCTGGCTCACGAGATCTACCATGTCCTGGCGCAGACAGCCGCACATAGCCCGCATGGCATCGCCGCCGATACCATGAACGCTGAGCAGATGTCGTGTGAGCGTCTCGAGTTCCGATTCGAGGACTT
>JALOKO010000334.1 GCA_025456495.1 Bryobacterales bacterium
GCTTCGAAGCGCAATGCTGCGTCCGGGCTCTTCGTCAGTTCAAGTGTGTCCTCAGCCATCCGGAAAGCACCCGCCTCTGCTCGCGTGGCCTTGCGGCCATCGCCTCTTCCCTTATCGGCTGGCGCAACCTTCGGCTGCAGTCTGGATCGCTACTGAATGGGGGAGCTCTCGATTGTGGCCATCTCCGGACCGTAGTTCTCGCGAATCAACATCGTCTGGTCAGAGAAAAACGTGCGGTTGCCGGTGTTGCCGAACTCGGTGGGTTCCGCCGTCACCACGTACCCCACCTCTCCCTTTGCCACCTGGAACTTGTAGCCGCCCTTCTCGCCGTCGGCCAAGTCCTCGGGCAACAGATCGGCGCCGTCCGGCCCCAATTTCCCTGAAGCCGCAGGACCCAGTTGCTGCATGCTCTCGGCATACTTGCCGAACTGCGAAAAGTAGCCGGCCTGCGCGGTGTGGATGGTCTGGATGTGCCGGATGGCCGCCATCTCCTGCGCCGAGCTGCGCATCCGTCCCAGCCTTGGCACCGCGATGGTTACGATGATGAGGATGATCGCGATGACGATCAGAAGCTCAATCAGCGAAAATCCGCGGCTGGCGCGCCTGCGCTGTCGGCTCGCCCGGGCCATTGTGGCCAAAAGCTGCTGGCTCCCGCTGCGCTCGATTCCGTCCATCGTACACACCTCCACCTTTAGGGTATGACGGATCCAGGTGGTGCGCCGTTGAGGATTTCCGTACACGAATCGCAGTTGCCCTTGATTCGGCTTACGAGGGCCTGCCCGCGGCCAATCCGCCTAGGCAGTCAAGCGCAAGACCAGGCTCTCCATCACCACCCGGTCACTGGGATTGGCGTCACGCAGCATCCGGTCCGCCGCCGCGATCAAGCGCAGGGCGCGCCGCAGTTTCGCCGGCGGAAAGGTGCTTGCCGTGGCCAGCACCTGGTCTGCCCGGGATCGCCACATGGCGATGCCCGCCTGCTGGAAGTGCGACTGCACCTGCTGGCTGCTGCGCAAGCCTGCCTCCCGGGCTGCCAGCGCCATCCGGAACAGCGACGATAGAAAGCTGATCGCCAGCGGCAGGTACTCGTTTTGCCGGAACAGTGTGTCCAGCTCCTGCAGCGCCTCCAGGCGATTGCCTTCCCCTAGCGCGTTTACCAGCCGGAACACAGTAGTGGAGCGCGACTCCGGCACCAGGTCGCCCAGCAGGGCGTCAGTGACCGTCCCATCCGCGCCGAGAAACAGCGCCAGCTTCTCAATTTCGGCCGAAAGGCGGGAGGCGTCCGCGCCCAGGGTCTCCACCAGCGCCACCAATTGCGGCTCAGCGATGCGCAGCTTGCTGGACGCTGCCAGTTCCCGCCCCAATTCCAGCGCGGCGCTCTCAGTAAAGCGCGGGAACTCCACCGTCCAAGGGACCGCCGCATAAAACTTCAACAACCGCTCCACCTTGGCCTTGTCATCGTTGTCGAACTCGTAACGGCCACATTCCATCAGCACCGTAGCGCCGTCGGTGGGCTGCTTCAAATAACTCTCCAGGGCTTGGCCGGAGGATGTTTCGTTGTCTTTCCCGGCACGCCCGCGCGGTAGGGCTGCCTCTGCTCCGGTGGCATGAATCAGGCGGGTGGGGGCGAATAAGGACAAGCTACGTGCGTCATCCAGCACCTCGGCCAGCGTCACCGAATCCAGGTCGTGCCGGGTGAGGCCACTGTCTTTCTCTTCACCCGGCAGCAGGCGCTCCACCAACTCCCGCCGGCAGCGGTCACGCTCATACGCATCCGGCCCGACGAACAGGATCACCGGCGCAATGGTCTTTCCTGAAAGCCGCTTCCGAAACTCGGCTGGAGTCATCGCCTAAAATCCCTCCAGGATGCGGCTGACCACGCTGCGGGCAATCTCCTGGCTCAAGCGCTCCAGGGCGGAGTCGCTTTCGTCGAAGTAGGCGCGCTGATCCACCGCAATCTCATAGCGCGCCCGGTAATCCATGTTGTCGTTCTGATACAGGACCCGCCCCGTACGGCGATCTTCCATCCGAATCTGCATCCGCACGAACAGTTGCACCATGCTGGCCCGGCCGCTGCTTGCGTCCAGAATCAGCGGACTCACCTGCTGGCTCAACACCGCCCCCCGCAACACCGCATCGGCCTCGGCGGGCTCCGCCACCACCTGATAGCGGGATCGCCGCAGGAACTCCATCCCCAGCGCCTCCGGCATCCACTGGGTAAGGCGATAGCGCGTGGTGAGATTCTCAAAGGCCGGGATGGCAATGGTGGCCAGGTCAGTGGGTAGCGTGTCCGCCTTTCCCGCCACACGATAGCCGCAACTACTCACCAAGCCGCCCGCCAGGGCGCTAAGCAGACCCGCGGCCAGCGCGCCCCCGCCCCCCAGCAACGTCCGTCTTGTCGTGCCCTGCCGCAAGCCTCTATTGTCCGCCAATCCGGCACCCACGCCAACCGCCTAACCGCGATTGATGAGGCTGGCCACGTACCCTGCGCCGAACCCGTTGCCAATGTTCACCACGGTCACGTTGCTGGCGCAACTGTTCAACATCGTCAGCAGCGCCGCCAGCCCGTTGAAACTGGCCCCATACCCCACGCCGGTCGGGACGGCGATTACCGGGCAGGGCACCAGCCCGCCCACCACACTGGGCAGCGCGCCCTCCATACCGGCGCAGCAGACAATCGCCCGCGCGTCCATGACCTGCTCCAAATTGCCGAACAGGCGGTGAATGCCGGCCACTCCCACGTCGTAAATCCGCAGTGGAACCGTCCCCATCACTTCAATGGTGGCGGCCGCCTCCTCGGCGACGGGCATGTCCGTGGTCCCGGCCGCCATCACCACAAGCTTCCCCTTCCCTTGGCTGCTCTTGTCCCGCCAGAAGCGCGCCACCCGGCAGGTCTCCAGCAACTCAATGTCGGAATAGGCCTCCCGCAAGGCGATCATGCTCTCCGGGCTCACCCGCGTCATCAGGATATTGGCGTTGTGGGGAAGCAGGCGTCCGGCAATCTGCACCATCTGTTCGGGCGTCTTCCCTTCTCCGAACACCACCTCTGGCATCCCGTGGCGGATGGCCCGGTGGTGGTCCAGCTTGGCATAGCCCACGTCTTCAAACGGAAGCATACGGATCTTGCTGAGGGCATCCGCCTCACTCATGGCGCCTTCGCGCACTTGTGCAAGTACTTCTCTCAGTTGCTGGTCGTTCATCTCTTGCTCCTTCCACCGGGACCGTCCAGGTGCGCCCGCGCCAGCACCTCCCGTCTCGCCCACATCCGTGCCTTCCCCGGCATGCCCACGTTGCCGGCATGCCCAAGTTGCCGGCATGCACGCTGGAGCCCGCCTGTTGCGGCAACTTCAGCTTGCCCGCGCTGCATCCCGGGACGAACGCCGATTCGCACCAAGACCCACGCGCCAAGACCCACACGCGTCGGGGTAACCCGACACGACCGCTTACACGCAATCGCCGGAATGACTCAGAAGCCGGAGTAGTGGAAGAGAACGGTGGAGAGTGCCGCGACAGGAACCGCAGCCGGTCGTCCTAGAACTTGATGATATCGCCTACTTTCAGTCCATGGGCGTCGGCCATGCCCGCGTTTAGCTCCAGCACGAACTTCGACGGCCGGGTCCCCCCGAAGCTGGGACACTTGTCCGCGGCTTCCCGGCAGGGAGGGGTGTCCTTGGAAATCTCGACAACCCGCTTCTCACGATCCATCCAAATGATGTCCAGCGGGATCTCGCACTGGAACATCCAGTAGCTGCGCGGCTCTTCCGTGGCGTGGATGAACAGCATTCCCTGGTTTGGGGGCAGGGAGGGGCGGAACATCATGCCGCTTGCTTGCTCATCGGGTGTCAGCCGCAACTGGGCATCGAATCGGGCGCCATTCGGCAGGCGCACTTCCAGGAAACCCTGCCGGGCTCCACCGCACCCGCCCAGCCACAACAGCAGGGCCAGCGCAACCATCCTGATGGCACGAGATTGCATCCACTACAATAGTCTTCGTTTCGCATTGGGTCCCGCAAGCTGCCATGGCCACCGCTGTTCTCCGCAAACTTCGCCTGACGCTCGAAATGATTCGTTTTGAGCACTCGATCTTTGCGCTGCCCTTCGCGCTTACCGGTGCGTTGCTTGCCTGGCGCGTCGGCGGTTCCCCCACCAGCGCACTGGCCCCGCAGTTGGGGTGGATCGTGGTGTGCATGGTGGCTGCCCGTTCCGCTGCCATGGCCTTCAACCGATTGCTGGACGCCGACATTGATGCCCGCAACCCGCGCACCCGTTCCCGTCATCTGCCTGCCGGTTTGCTGAGTGTTCGCTTTGCATGGGGATTCACGATCCTCAGCAGCATTGTCTTCCTGGTGGGCGCGCGCGCTTTGAATCCGCTGTGCTTCTATCTGGCCCCTATCGCCTTGGCGATCCTGTTTTTTTATTCCTATACCAAGCGATTCACCTCGTTTTCCCATGTGGTTCTAGGCTTCTGCCTTGGAATCGCGCCTGCGGCGGCCTGGATTGCCATCACCGGCGGGTTGGACCCCCGCATCCTCGCGCTCACCCTCGCCGTCACCCTCTGGACCGCGGGCTTTGACATCATCTACTCCTGTCAGGATTTCGCCTTCGACCAGCAAGCGGGCCTCCACAGCATGCCCGCCCGCTTGGGGATTGCAGGCGCCTTGGTGGTGGCGCGCACCTTCCATGTAGGCATGCTGGCTGCCCTGGCCTGGATGGTATTCGCGTTCGGTTTGGGCCTCTACGCTTGGCTGGGGATCCTGGCCGTGGCCGCCCTGCTTGCCTGGGAACATTCCCTTGTTCGGGCCGATGACCTCTCCCGCGTCAATGCCGCCTTCTTCACCGCCAACGGCTACGTCAGCATTCTCTTCTTTCTTTTCTGGTCCGCCGACATCCTATGGAACAGGTAAGCTAGTGGAAGCAGCAGAGCAGCGCCTTATGCAGGTAGTGATTGAAGATTCTCGATTGAAGCCCATCCTGGCGAAGGTAGAGGCGGGTGAACGCCTCAGCTACGAT
>JALOKO010000335.1 GCA_025456495.1 Bryobacterales bacterium
GTCGACGCAATGCGGGACGTTCCCGTTCCCATTGCCGTTATCCCGGCAGCAGGAACGCGAGCGCGAGGCCGGCATCTGTGGACACAGCCTCGCCTGCCGACCCCCGACCGGACAGATCCTGGCCAATCATTACCCTGCGCGCCCTGTGGCCAGGCACAACGCGATGTCAAGAAAGGAGATCCCCCGGGGGCGATCCCGCACCGCGGTAGATCGACAATTGCCGCAGCGATCCCCGACCCACGTCCTTGCGTGCGATCAAAGACCGTTGTAGCCGAAAGCAATGGTCCAGCAATTCGGGAACTTCTTCCGTATCCTGACCTTCATTGCAAGCGATGAGAGCATGCTCAAACTCTCCCATCCTCCGGTGCAGGTCGCTGACAATCAAGAACTCTGAGGCATAGGTATCGTGGAAGGTCTGCCCGTGCTTCTTGCCCACCGTCCATGCGTTCAAGGCGCCCTTCCGGCACAGGCTTGCGGCATCCGCGCGTTGATGGTCGTCACAAACCCAGGCGGCATGCAACATGGTCCAGCCAGCATCGGCATACTGCAGGACATGCTCCAGAACCAGCGCGTGGCAGATGAATTCATTCGCCTTTGCGGGAAAACGGGCATCGTCCAACTGCTGCTGATAGGCGGCGCTATCCACCACCGCACCCGCTTGCTCATGAATGGTGCTGATATCCGCGGCGCAGTACCCGCAGAAGGGACAACGGGCCATCCACAACCCGACACTGGATCGAAGCTGTTCGCCAGGGCGGGTATCTAGATCGGGTGGTTCCTGCTCTTCGGCGTGCAGCAGGAACGGGAGTCGGGATTCGGCGCCGCAGTTTCCACAACGGACCAGACTGGATTGGGTTTGCATGAGAGCCACTGGTTCCGTTGTAGCATCGTTACGGAAGGTCACGCGCTGCCGACTGACGTCTCCATCGGAAACGGCTTAGCCGGGCGTCCAAGGGAAACGACACTACCGCCAGCCACCCCCAGGGCCCGTAGGGTCACTGCGCTTGCCACGGGGACTGCGCAAGGGTGGCGCGTCCTGCAAGGGGGGCTGCGCATCCGCCCCGCCAGTCTTTCCACGCGGCCCATGTCCGGTCTTGCCCGAAACCTGGCCCCGCTTCGGACCACCGCCACGCGGCTGCCCATATCCCTGCTGGCCAGATCCCTGCTGCCCGTACCCTTGCTGCCCGGTTCGCGGCTGGCCAGATCCTTGCTGGCCCGCTCGCGGTTGGCCGTAGCGTGATTCCCGATAGCCGCCCGAAGCGCCATCGTCAGCGCGGTTGCCGAAGTTGTCGTCCACGCTACGCCCCTGACTCCCGCGCCCCTGGGCTCCACCTGCGCTTCCCTGGCTATACGGCTGATTCCGCGGATGGCCGTAGCCCGGGTTGGATTGGCCACCGGGTCGTCCACCGCCACTCGCCCGTCCCTGACCTTGGCCACCCCCTGACCCGCCACGCTGCTGTCTACCGCGGGAATCGTCACGCGCCCGGGAGTCACGGCCGAAGTCAAGGTCCTCCAACTGCTCGGGCGTAACAAAGCACATCGTCTTCACCCCCGACACCTCAAAGCGTCGTCGGCAGTTGGGATTCGCGCAGGTCACCGCATCGTCCAACAGCACCATGTAGCTGGCGGCCTTCTCAAAGCGGGCTCGATCCCGCTCGTCCAGCCTATCCAGACTGATGTTGGTGCGCTTTTTGCGATAGAGCCACGAGAGCGGGTACTCGTTATTGGTGCGGCAAAACGAACACTGAAGGACTGCTGTTCGTTGGGCGCGGGCTTCGAGAAAAAAATCACGTTCTTCCATGAATAGGCCCGACCTGCGGGGGTGATTTCAGGATAACGCCCGACGCCCATTCCCTGGGAAACAGGCTGGAGGGAAGCAGGCTGGAGGGAAGCAGGCTGGAAAGTCGCGGGCGCCAAGAGCGGCACGCTAGGCGGAGCGCTTCCGGCACTCGGTACAGGAAGCGGCCATTGCCGTGGCAATGCGGTGCAGCGGCAGCACTTCCACCACCCCACCTTGGGCAATTGCCTCCCGAGGCATTCCGAAAACTACGCAACTGTGTTCGTCCTGCGCAATGGTGTGCGCTCCCGCATCCCGCATGGAGCGCATTCCGCGCGCCCCGTCAGAGCCCATGCCCGTGAGGATTACTCCCGTGGCGCGATTCCCGGCCGCCTTGGCGACTGACTCGAACAGCACGTCCACCGAGGGACGTTGGTAGCTCACCTTGGGGCCGGACTTCACCTCCAACCTCCAGGCTTCCTTCGGCCCCCGCAGCAACGTGTGATAGTCGCCGGGAGCGATATAGATGTTACCGGGCGCCAGTCGCATTCCGTCCGCCGCCTCCTGCACATGCATCTGGCAGACCTCATCCAGTCGCCTGGCAAAGGACGCGGAGAAGACCGGAGGAATATGTTGAGCCACAAGGATGGGTGGAAAATCCGCCGGAAGTTCCGTCAGCACCACTTCCAGCGCCTGCGTACCGCCGGTGGACGAGCCCACCGCGAAGACGCGCGGCGGACCCGCCGAGCCAGCAATGGTTAGCGGCGCGGTGGCTCCCCTGGTGGTGGATCGCTCAACATCCGACCGTCGCGCTTCGGCGCGCACTCGCGCCCCGGCTGCCGCGCGGATCTTCGCCGCCAGCGATTCTCGCAAGTCCCCCACTGAGTAGGGTCCTCCGGGTTTGGCCAGCACATCCACCGCCCCTTGGCGCATGGCTTCGATGGCGATGCGCGATGACGCCTGCCCCAGGGAACTGATGATGATGACCGGCAGTGGGTGATAGCGCATGATGCGCTTCAGGAAACTCAGCCCATCCATCCGCGGCATTTCGATGTCCAGAGTCACCACATCGGGCTCAAGACGCAGGATCTTGTCTCGCGCCACAAACGGATCAGGTGCGGTACCCACCACCTCGATGTCCGTTTCTCCGCGCAGGCAGTCCTCCAGCAGGCGCCGCACGATGGCAGAGTCATCGACAATCAGTACGCGGGTACGCTTCATGGTAAGCACCTATCCGTCATCACTGCGGCTGGGACCAACGGAGGCGCGCTTCCACCAGGCTGTCGTTTACGCTCAAGGCGCAGGACAGGTGCGGCTGCTCTCCGCCAAAGGGCATCTCCTTGTCCGGCAAAGGCTGGTCCAGACGGTACTCCCCGTGGGGATCCAAATTGCTCAACAGCGAACCGCACACGATGTTGCACAGTTCACCCACCGCATCCCGCGCGGCATCGTCCAAGGCCAGTTGGCTGCTTCCCGCCGTGAAGTCGTCCTGCAACTGCATGGCGGCTTCCCGATACACGCGCATCCACAACGCGCCCTGCAACGTGCCACGGAAGGAAACCTGCATGCAAATCAGCGCAGAGTCAGCTGCGGGCATGGCATCCTCGGCGGGGCCAAGCGCGGCGAAGTACATTCTGTCCAGAACTTCACAAACGGCGTCCAACAGGTCCTGGTTGGTCGCATGCAACGATGGTTGCGTGATGGACATAGGCTCCTCTCCTCTGGTCTCTAACGCTTCAGGGCGCACCCTGTTCAGGCCAATGCTTGGGCTTTACGCCGATGCTTGCATGCCCAGCACCCGCTCCAGTTGAGCGCGCAGCACTTCCGGATTGAACGGCTTGGCAACGTAACCCTTGGCCCCCAGCTCCATCAGACGCGACATCCGGAACTCGGTTCGATCCGTGGAGATGACAATCACCGGAATGTCGCGCATGGTGCTGTCCTCGGAAATGCATCGAATGAGCGACTCGCCGTCCATGGTGGGCATGTTGATGTCGGTTAGCACAATGTCGGGCACAGACTCGCGGATCTTGGCCAGGGCATCCAGACCGTCGGTGGCTTCACGACACTCGGCCAGCTCCAGGCCCGACATGCGCAGGACGCGCTCAACGAAACGACGCATCAGTGGCGAATCATCCACGATCAAGACCTTTAGCGACATGGCACGGCTCCTCTCTGCTGAACCCCGATTTCCCGTTCATTGCGCTCGGCGTCGCGCCACCAGAAACGACCGGTTTCCTGGTCAAGCCACACCGTACGCGATTGGTTACCGCCCACGTCTTCTCCATGAACCAACAGCCCCTCTCGCCACAGGATCTTGCGCACCGCGGTGTAGTTGCGCCGCCCGATCTCAAAGTGACTGGCCTGCTTCATCATGCTGGCCCCGCCCGCCAGGCGCACCAGCAATCGTTCCTTTCGCGCTCCCAGCCGGTAGACCGCTTCCAACAAGCGCGGAACCCCGGTATCGGCATACATGTAGGGATTGCGTTCCGCCTTGCTGGGGTCCAGGCGCGATTCAGGCAACATGAAGTGCAACATGCCCGCCACCAGCGCCGATGAATCGTACACCGCGACAGCAATGCACGACCCCAGGGCGTAGGTGACCAATCGCCGGTCCGGCCTGGCGTTGGCCTTCATGTCACCGACGCCCACTACGATCGATTCCATGCCGCGGCTCCCCTTCCCTCTTCAATTCCGCGCGTCCGCCTGCCGGAGCGCTTCCCCGCTTCCGGTAAACGGCTGGCCGCACATATTCCAGATCCCCAACCAAGTCCCCCAAGCTTTCCGAGTGCCCGACAAACAGGTAGCCTCCGGGAAGTAAACACCGGCTGAGCCGAGCCACCACGTCCCCTTGCGTGGGCCGGTCGAAATAGATCATGGCGTTCCGGCAGAACACACAGACAAACTCACTGCCGAACGGAAAGGGGTGCATCAGATTGATCCGCCGAAACTCCACCTGTTGGCGATACTCCGGCCGCACCCGGTACAACCCCTCCGCGGAACGTGTGCCTTTCTGGAGAATCGGTCGCATGCGCTGTAGCGCGTCCCCGGAAAAGCGGTCCGCGGGATACACCCCCTGCTGCGCCGTACTCAACACGCGCGTAGAGATGTCACTGGCCACCAGCTTCAAGCGCACCCGCTTGCTCACCGCGTGGTTGTGCCAACTGGCGAGGATTGAATACGGCTCCTCCCCGGACGACGAC
>JALOKO010000336.1 GCA_025456495.1 Bryobacterales bacterium
GAATCCTTGGATGCTCCCCAATTGCGGTGATAATTGCCGTGACGATGATTTCCGGTGCGACTACCGGTGATTTCCTGTGGGATTACAGAGTATTCCCCGTTGGATGATCTGGATACGCGGTGTGTGCCAGCGGCCTTTCGTCATCAACGCGCTTACGTTGCTGCATTGCATGCAAAACTTGGGGTGAGAACCCGGCGCGCCTATCGTAAGGCCGCTTGTCGGAGGAGGTCAGGTGTGAGTGAACAGGGTTGGCGTGAATTCCTGGCAGCTGAGGGAACTCAGGACTGGGTGGTGCTGCATGGCGGCGCAACAGCCGCGTTTCGGTCAGGCTCGCTGATTGAGTCGGCGTCGCTCGCCAAGGTTGCGGCCGACGTGTTGGGGACTTCGTGTGAAGGCGTGCTGCTGACGATAGCGGAGAAGCGCTTGACGATCCGGCTCAGTCGCGACGTGTGGCAACTTGAGCCGGACCAGATCGAGGTCGCGCGTGCAATCTCGGCGGCAATGCGGCAGCAGGGCGCGGTGCCGGATCGTGCGGTTGTCCAGGAGGTGCAGGTGGCAATCGCAGCAAAGGCAGAGATGATCGACGTTGGGTTCTGGCGTGCTGTTCTCGGCTACCAGCCGATGGCGGAGGACAATGCCGTTGACCCGCTTGGGCATGGCTCGACGGTTTGGATGCAGGAGATTGACCCGGCGAAGTCCTTGCGACATGCCATGCACATCGATGTTTCTGTTGCGCGCGAGCACGTTCAAGCGCGCCTGTCGGCAGCCGTGGCAGCCGGTGGGAAGGTTGTGGACGAATCCCATGCTCCCTCGCATTGGACCCTGTCTGACCGTGCGGGGAACCGGGTCTGCATCTGTGCTTGGCCCGATGGGATAAACCAAAAACCGATTGAGTAGATCACACAGCGCTCGCCGGTGTCTCGTGGCTCGCCGGTGTCTAGTGGCTAGCTGGTGTCTAGTGGCTTGCCGGTGTCTAGTGGCTCGCTGGTGTCTGGGGCGTTCGTCGGCAAGCGGATGCGCGCCCGAAGCCCGGTGACCCGGCTTGAGCCTACTGACCGCGGGTTCTGCCTGCGATTTCGACTGCGACGGGTCGCGTTAGGGGGCGGTGCTGCCGGGGGCGCTGCTACCGGGATTCGGGTTGCTGGGCGCTGCTGGCGTCAGGATCAGGGATCCGTTCCGAATCTCCACCCACCGGATGCGGCGAAGGGCGCGGCTGAGGTCGTCGTCCTGCGCGTAGACGTTCCGCAGGAGATTCTCCTTGTGCATCCGATCCCGGAATCCATCCGGCAGATAGCGGTCACCAATCCGCAGGTCTTCCAGAAAAGCGGCCACTCTGCCGTCGCGCATGCCGACGCCGATGAGCGCCTTCCCGTTCAGGAAACGCCCCTCCAGCGCGGGCGAAATGCTGCCCGCCGGGATGCTAAGTTCGGCTTCCAGTTGGTCAGCGATGATGCGGACCGCCACGCCGCTGCCAGGTTCCTTGAACTGGGAATGGCGCTGGATAAGGGCATTGATCTCAGTCTCGGAAAGAACGAGTGCTTCGCCGTTGCCAGCGCCATCGACGGCCTGCGAGAAGGCACGGACGCGCTCTTCCAGCAGGTTGTATTCCGCCAGCGGAAGATCGACGGTGGGGATAGCCAAGGGCTTCTCAGTGGTGAAGGTGGTGAGCACTTGGTCAACCGCAGTCCAGAAGAGGAAATAGGCTGCCACCCCTCCGATCAGGGCCACAACCAGCAGGCTGCCACAGCCGATGAGCAGGTACTTCGGAACCTTCGACGGCGCTGTGACGGGCGGGGCGGGGCGAGGGCTTGGCGGGGCGGGGCTAGGGCTTGGCGGGAAGGTCAAGACGGGTTCCTCCTGGGGATGCGCGTTCATGAAAGCATACGAACAGGGGGCGTCCGATGTTCGCAAGATCAGCGGGAATGACGGGGCAGCCCCGGTCCTAGCCTAGCAGTGTGCGGGAAGGGAATGAAGCCGGATGGGAGACGCGCGCATTCTTCATTTTGGGGGGCTGCGCTACCGGGCGTCGGCTATGACAGCAAGGCGAGGGTGCCCATGCCGAGGAGGGTTCCAAGCAGGGCTCCGGCCAGCACGTCGCTGAGGAAGTGCATGCCCAGAACGACGCGCGACGCAGCGACGCTGAAGGCGCAAAACAGCAACAAGGTGGCGAGAGGGGGATAGACAACCATCAGCGGAACCGACACGGCGAATGCGGTGATGGTGTGGCCGGAGGGGAAAGAGAATCGATCCGGCGGCAGCAGTTTGGCCCAGCAGTGCGGGCGGATGTGGCAGGGACGGGTGCGGTTGCAGATCCGCTTTAGGATGACGAACAGCGCGATGCCGATGCTGGCCGCTAGCGATGCAGCGCCAACAGCAATGAAGCGTGCCTCACCACCCACGAACAGCAGCAAGGCGCAGAGGGCGTACCATAGCCAGCCGTCTCCGCCGCGGGTAGCGGCTACCATCCAGGTCCGAATCCATTGGGGCGCTGACCAGGAGTGGACGCGGTGCATCAATCGATGATCGCCGTCCTCGATGAAGCTCAAGACGTATTGGCCTACCGACACGAGCTACCTCACTCCGTGGCGCCTATGGATGGCGTTTCCAGTGTCCTGCCTTCAGTTATAAAGGACTACTGCTACAGCCATGTTACTGCGGGAACAAAGTTTGATGAAAACGTTGCGTTTGTGGCAACAGGACGTTAGCTTGATGAGGAAGCACCTGGTTTTGAGCGGAAATGGCAAACATTCACCTGTTGTTTTTCGATGCGGGAGGGGGGCATCGCAGTGCCGCCACCGCGCTGCAAGCCTCCTGCGCGTTCAGCCACCCCGAATGGACGGTGCAAGCGGTAAATGTGGGGAAACTGCTGGAGCCACTGGATTTCTTCCACAAGTACGCGGGCATCGCCGGGGAAGACATCTATAACAAGATTCTACAGCACGGGCTGACGCTTGGCGCGGTGGGGATGCTGCGGGCCACCCAGAAGATCGTGCGCCTGAATGAGCGAGGTATCTGCCGGCTGATGGCGGATTACTGGGCACGGACCAAACCTGACCTGGTGGTTTCGTTGATCCCGAACTTCAACCGGCCGCTGTTCCGCGCCCTCAGCCAGTCGTTGCCCGGTACGCCCTACGTCACCGTAATGACGGACATTGCCGACTTCCCCCCCAATTTCTGGATGGAGCGACAGCCACAGTACCTGGTTTGCGGCAGTGCCCGCGCGATGGAGCAGGCGCGGCTGGCCGGGTATGCCGAGGCCCAGTTACGGCAGGCTTCGGGGATGATTCTGCAGCCGCACTTTTACGAGAACGCGGAGGTGGATGTAGCGGCGGCGCGACAGGAACTGGGGCTTGAGCCGGATCTCGCCACCGCGCTGGTGCTCTTCGGAGGACACGGCGCGCAAGTGATGGAGGACATCTACGAACGCCTGCAGGACGCACGATTGCCCATGCAGGGCATCTTCATTTGCGGCAGGAATGAACGGCTGGCGCGGGACCTGGCAAAGCGCAAAGGCAGGATGCCCCTGCACGTCGTGGGCTTTACCCGGGAAGTGCCCCGCTTCATGCGGCTTGCCGACTTCTTCATTGGCAAGCCCGGGCCGGGCAGCATCAGCGAAGCCATTCACATGAACTTGCCTGTGATTGTGCAGCGGAATGCCTGGACGCTGCCGCAGGAGCGCTACAACACCGATTGGGTGCAGCAACACAACGTGGGCGTGGTGCTGCGCGGATTCCGTGAGGTTGCTCGCGCGGTGGGACACTTGCTGGAGGCGGGAAGGCTGGAGGAACTCCGATCGAACGCCAAGTCGATCTGCAATCGGGCCGTGTTCGAAGTGCCGGAACTGATGGCTGACATGATGGAACGCGGTCCGGCGCGCGATCAGCTTTCGGCAGAGTGCCTGGCGCGGCTTCGTTGATGGGATGGGCGCGCAAGGCTCTGCTGTAGGGGGCCTAAGGGCATGGGTCCAATTGGCTGGTAGAGTGGAAGTAGGGTGCGTGCAGCCCCGGGGGAGGATCATCCGATGAGTGACGTGTCTGAAGCCATCCAGGTGGAGCAAGCGATCCCAGGGCCACTAAATCCACCGGCGCGTTTGCTGATGGGGCCGGGCCCCACGATGGTGGAAGACAGGGTCTATCAGGCCATGGCCACGCCGATTGTCAGTCATGTGGATGCCTATTTTTTTGAGGTTGCCGAGGACATCCGGCGCATGTTGCAAACGGCCTTCGGGACGCGCAACGCGTTTACCTTGGCGATTTCGGGCACTGGTAGCGCGGGCATGGAAGCAGCCATTGCGAATCTTACGGAACCGGGGATGCGGTTTGCGGTGTTCGCCAATGGATACTTCTCTGACCGGATGACCGAAATGGCGACCCGCCAAGGCGCGGAGGTCGTGCGACTGGAAAAGCCGTGGGGTGAAGTGTTCGGCGACGACGAGGCGCAGGACTTCATCCGCAAGACCAGGCCGCACGTGGTGGGCTATGTGCAGGCGGAGACGTCCACTGGCGCCTACCAGCAGGGTGGAGCCATCGCCGCCGCGGCCCACGAGGTGGATGCGGTGGTGATCGCGGATTGCGTAACGAGTTTGGCAGGCATGCCCGTGCTGCTGGACGACACCGGCATCGATGCCGCATACTCCGGCACCCAAAAGGCGCTGAGTTGCCCCCCGGGCTTGAGCCCGCTTTCGTTGAATGGGCGCGCGCTGGAGAGGGTGCGTCAGCGCAAGGCGCCACTCGCTACCTGGTATCTTGACCTGAAACTGCTGGACAGCTACTACGGCGACGCCAAGCGGTATCACCATACCGCGCCGGTTCCGTTGTTCTACGCCTTGCGCGAGGCGTTGCGGTTGGTGATGGAAGAAGGCCTTGAGGCGCGCTGGACCCGGCACTGGGTGAATCATGTCGCCTTTGTGGCCGCCATGGAGGCCCTTGGTTTGCGCATGCACGTGGCCGATGCGCATCAGCTGTGGACGCTGCA
>JALOKO010000337.1 GCA_025456495.1 Bryobacterales bacterium
TACGCGGGGGTGTTGGTACGGTACCTGATCGACCATTTCGATGGCGACATGCAGAAAGCCATCGGTGCCTACAACGGGGGGATCGGACGCCCCAACGCGCGCTACGAACAACATGTGAGCCGCGCGGCTTTGCATGCGCGGAGGGTGCTGGAACAGGCGGCGCTGCTTCGCCAGGATCAGGTGAACCAGACGCCGCTTTTGGGTCCTTAGTCAACCCGCCGCTTCCGTCGTTGACACCCGGCGACGGCTCTGGAATGGACGGTTCGCCCTTTGGCTTCAATAAGATTTCCGTGCCGACGGGGGAGCGTATCTGCTATTTTGGTAGCTTGGGCCTGACTTCATGCGAACCACAGATATAATCCGCCAAAAGCGTGAGGGTGAAGAACTTTCCGCTGAAGAACTCGTGTACATGGTCGACGGCTACAGCCGCGGCGAAATTCCCGACTTCCAGATGGCTGCCTTCCTGATGGCAGCCTACTTCAGCGGGATGAGTGAAGATGAGGCAACCGCCATGACGGACTATCTGGTCCGCAGCGGCGACCGCCTGGATCTTTCCGGCATCCCCGGGGTGAAAGTGGACAAGCACTCCACGGGCGGCGTGGGCGACAAGACCAGCCTGATTGCGGCGCCGCTGGCAGCCGCGGCGGGCGTGGTGGTGCCCATGATCTCGTCCAAGACCTCGGGCTTCACCGGAAACACGCTGGACAAGCTGGAGGCGATCCCCGGCTTCCGCACTGACCTTACCGTGGATGAGTTCCGCACCCTGCTGGGCCAGCATGGATTGGCCTTCATGCAGCAGAACCAGGACATCGCCCCCGCCGATGAGCGCGTGTATGCCTTGCGGGACCTCACCGCGACGGTGGAGTCCATTCCCCTGCTGGCCTCCTCCATCATGGCCAAAAAGCTGGCCGCTGGCGTGGATGCGGTGATTTTCGACGTGAAGGTGGGCGCCGGCGCTCACATGAAGCGGCAGTTGGATGCCCGGCGACTGGCCCAGATGATGATCACCATCGGGCGCCGCGCCGACACGCGCGTCCAGGCCATGATCACCGACATGAACCAACCCCTGGGCTTCGCCGTGGGTAACGCGCTGGAGATCATGGAGGTATCGCAGACCCTGCAAAACATGGGTCCCGCCGACCTCACCCGCATTTCGCTGGAGTTGGCCGCGCGCATGATCCACCTGGGCAAGGTAGCCAAGAGCCTGGACGAGGCCCGCGAGATTGCCCAGACCAAGCTGATTGACCTTTCCGGGTACCGTAAATTCAAGGATGTCATCGCCGCGCAAGGCGGCAATCCCCAGGTGCTGGATCGCTTTGAATTGCTTCCCAACGCCCTTGGCGCGCGCGAAATTACCACCCCGCGCGGAGGCTATGTGTCCGCCATCAACGCTGAGGATATCGGCAGAGCCGCAGCCATGATTGGTGGCGGTCGTGAGATCTTCTCCGATGCCGTGGACCCGGCCGTGGGCGTGATTCTGGAAGTGAAGATCGGCGCCAAGGTGGATGCGGGTTCTGTGCTGGCCCGGCTGTACTACACGGCCGAAGATCGCGTGGAGGAAGCCGCTGAAATGGTGGAAGACGCCTTCCGTATCTCGAATGCGGAACCCGAAAGTCGGGAACTCATTCTGGAAATGGTGGGCTAAGCCCCGCGAACCCCCAACACCATGGAGCGCTTCACCGGTCTACTGGGATTAGCCTTCATCCTGGGGATGGCTTGGCTTTTTTCGCGTGATCGCAAGCGCATCCGTCCCTCCCTGCTGCTGTGGGGTTTGGGGCTGCAGTTGGGCTTTGCCTTGCTGGTGCTGAAGACGGGGTTTGGCGGTCTGTTCCAGTACGCCAGCATTGGCGTGAACGCGCTGTTTGAGTACGTGGAGGCGGGCAGCGGTTTCGTGTTTGGCGAAGCCCTGGGAACCAAGCAGGGTCCCTTTGGGGTGCTGTTCGCCTTCCAGGTGCTGCCCATCATCATCTTCATCGCCAGCTTCTTTTCCATCCTCTATTACTTCGGTGTGATGCAGGTGCTGGTGCGTCTGATGGCGCGCCTGATGCAACGCGTCATGGGCGCCAGCGGGGCGGAAAGCACGAACGTTGCAGCCAGCATCTTCATGGGTCAAACGGAAGCGCCGCTCACCATCCGGCCTTTCCTGCCAAAGCTCACCGAGAGTGAGCTGTTCACGGTGATGACCTGCGGCATGGCGCACGTATCGGGCGCGGTGATGGCCGCATACGTGAAGCTGGCCGGGGTGGACATCCAGCATCTGTTAACCGCCGTCATCATGACCGCGCCCGCCACCATCCTCATCGCCAAGATGCTGGTTCCGGAAAGCGGACAGCCGGAAACGATGGGCCGGGTGGATATCGAAGTGGAAAAGCCCGGCGTGAACGTCATTGACGCGGCAGCGCGTGGGGCGGGTGACGGATTGCAATTGAGCTTGAACATCGCTGCCATGCTGATTGCCTTTCTGGGCTTGATCGCCATGGTGAACGGAGTCTTTGGCTGGGTACATGGATTGCCCGGGATGAGTTGGGCGCCGGATAGCCTGCAAGGGCTGTTTGGCATTCTGTTCGCGCCCGTCGCCTGGCTGCTGGGGGTTGCCTGGGCGGATGCACAGGCCATCGGCAACCTGCTGGGAACCCGCCTGGTGCTGAACGAGTTCGTGGCCTTCCTGCAGCTTGGCCCGTTGAAGGAAACCTTGTCGCCACGGTCATTCACCATCGCCACGTACGCCCTCTGCGGTTTCGCCAACTTCTCGTCCATCGCGATTCAGGTGGGCGGAATTGGCGCGTTGGCGCCTTCGCGCAAAAGTGACCTGGCTCGCTTGGGCCTGCGCGCGGTAGCGGCGGGCACAATGGCGAATTTCATGTCCGCCTGTATCGTTGGATTGCTTTTGTAACTTTTGTTTCGTTCGTGGTTGGGCGCTAAGGCGATGATGACAGCAGACGCCGTCGCCAGCCCGCCGCAAGGAGTTCTCCATGTCCTCACCCGCCGCTACGATGTCCACGCTGATGGACGCCATCGAGTTCGTCCGTGCTCACAGCGACCTGCAACCCCGAGCGGGCATTGTGTTGGGAAGCGGCCTGGGCGCCTTCGCCAGCCGCATAGACGATGCGGTGCGCATCCCCTATGCGGAAATTCCCGGCTTCCATGCACCCGCGGCGGAAGGCCACGCCGGCCAGTTGGTGTTGGGCCGGGCGGGCGATGCGCCCGTAGCCTGCCTTGCCGGGCGCATCCATCAGTACGAAGGCCATAGCGCGCAGGATGTGGTTTTTGGAGTCCGCCTGCTGGGCCTGCTAGGGGTGAAGGATCTGGTGCTGACAAACGCCGCGGGCAGCATCAATCCGTCCAATCAGCCCGGTTCGCTGGTGCTGATTGCTGACCACATCAACATGCAGGGAACGAATCCACTGATCGGGCCAAATCTGGACGAGTTAGGGCCGCGCTTCCCGGACATGACTGAGGCCTATCCGGCTGAGCTGCGGGGCCTGGCCCGAGAGGCGGGGCTGCGCGTCGGGCTTCACCTTTCCGAAGGCGTTTACATGGCGCTGCTGGGACCCAGCTTTGAGACGCCCGCCGAGATTCGCGCATTCCGTGCGCTGGGCGCTGACCTGGTGGGCATGTCCACCGTGCCGGAGGTGATCGCCGCCAACCACATGGGTTTGCGGTGCCTGGGAATCTCCTGCGTCACCAATCTGGCGGCGGGCCTTTCCGCATCCAAGCTCAGCCACCAGGAGGTGCTGGACACCGGAAATCAGGTGCGCGAGCAGTTCGAAGCCCTCTTGCTGACGCTGCTGCCAATGCTGGGCCAGCGGCGCTGAGTTTGCTGGCGGCCAAGACGCCAAGGCGTACCCGGATGCCAGTCAGCGCCCTTGACTGCATGCCGTTTCCAGGCGGCGTGGGAGAATGAGGGCATGCACTGCCTACAGCGATATGCCTGCCGGACGACGCGAGCCTGTCTGTGGATCCTGGCCTGCCTGTGGCTGCCCGCCGTGGGCATGGCCGCTGACCTGCTGGTGCGCGCCGGGACCGTCGTCACCATGGATGACCAGCGGCGCGTGATCCGCGATGGCGCCATGGCCATCGAAGGCGGACGCATCGTTGCGGTGGGCGACCGCGCCACCGTGGAGGCCGCGCATCCGGCGACACGGACGCTGGATTACCCGGATGGGGTCCTCATGCCGGGTCTGCTGAATACGCACACCCACGCCGCCATGAGCCTGTTCCGTGGCATCGCCAACGACCGTACCCTGGACGACTGGCTGCAGCAGTTCATCTTTCCGGCTGAGGCAAAGAACGTCACGGCGGATTTCGTGTACTGGGGCTCCAGGCTGGCGGCGGCGGAGATGCTGCTGGGCGGCGTCACGCTCTTCGTGGATATGTATTACTTCGAGGAGGAGGTGGGCCGCGCGGCCGCCGATGCGGGCATTCGCGCCATCGCCGGACAAACCATCATCCAGTTCGCCGTGCCCGATGCGCCCACGCCAAAGGCTGGTCTGGAACGCACGGAGGCCTTCCTGAAGCGCTTCGCCGGACATCCCCTGGTGACCCCGGCAGTGGCGCCCCACGCCCTCTACACCAATGATCGCGAAACCCTGATTGCCTGCCGCAAGTTGGCCAACCAGTACGGCGTTCCGCTGGTGATCCATCTGTCTGAGACGAAGAAGGAGCAGCAGGACATGCGCGCCCGCTACGGCAAGAGTCCCGCGGCTGTGCTGACAGAGTGGGGCATCTTCGATGGACCCACCATTGCCGCCCACGGTGTCTGGCTGTCGGATGAAGACCTGGATCTGCTGCGCGTGCGCCAGGTAGGCATCGCCCACAACCCTGCCAGCAACATGATGCTCTCCAGCGGCGCCGCCCGCATCGGCGCCATGCGCAAACGGGGAATTCCCGTGGGTTTGGGCACCGATGGCCCGGCCGGCAGCAACAACGACTTCAACCTCTTTGAG
>JALOKO010000338.1 GCA_025456495.1 Bryobacterales bacterium
GCAGGTGCGCATTGATGGCGGTGCTGCTGCCCGCCTTCGTGCTGAGTGTGGGCGCGCAGGAGAGGTATGCCGTGGAGGGCCGCGTGACGCCGGCTGCCGTGGCTTCCGTGTCCCTGCACGGTGTGACAACGCCGTTTGCGGTTTCGACGCTAAGCGACGGCAGCGGGCGCTTCCGGTTCCGACGGATTGAGGCGGGAACATACACGCTGAATGTGTTTGTGCCGGGGCGCGGGGAAATGCGGCGGACGCTGGTGGTGTCGGCCGGGCATGCCGACGGGCGGGGGCGCATTGCGGTGACGGTAGCAATGGAAGAGGCGGCGGTGGATCGGGAAGCGGCGACCACGGTGTCCGTGCGGGCGCTGGCAGTTCCAGAGCGGGCGCGGTGGGCATACCAGGAGGCGCAGAAGAAGCTGGAACGGCGGGACGTGGCAGGGGCCGAGACGCATTTGCGGAGGGCCGTGGAGATGGCTCCGCGGTTTGCGGATGCCTGGAACTACCTGGGAACGATTGCGTATCAGACGCAGCGCTACCCGGAAGCCGAGCAGTTGTTTCGACGCGCCTTGGAGGCGGACCCGGATCTCTATGCGCCGCTGGTGAACCTGGGCGGGGTGCTGATCAACAGGATGCAGTTCGAAGAAGCGGTCCAGTACAACCGGCACGCGGTGCTGCGGCAACCGAAGGATGCCTTGGCGCATTCGCAATTGGGAATGGCGCTGTTGCAGACGGGGAAGCTGGAGGGCGCCGAAAGCAGCCTGCGCGAGGCGATCCGGCTGGACGCGGCGCATTTTTCGCAACCGCAATTGCATCTGGCGGAGGCGCTGCTGCAACAGGGAAAGCGGGCAGAGACGGCGGAGGTGCTGGAGCAGTTTTTGAGCCAGCACCCGGACCATGAGGCGCGAGGAGTGATTGAACGGCGGATCCAGGCACTGCGGAATCCGCACTAGAGGCTGGGAGGGGACGGGATTGGGAGCTGGGTGGGACGGCCAGCGATTCGGTTGGCAGCACGGCGGATGCAGCGACTACGAAGGCGAATGGCGGCCGTCCCGGGGTTGCGAGGAGTGAGCACTACAGCGCCGCGAGGACTTCCTTGAGGAGGTAGCGGGCGCCTTCGACGCCGTCCCAGGGACCGTCTTCGTATTCCAGGGCGTAGATGCCCTGGAAGCCGGCTTCCTCCATGATGCGGGTGGAGCGCTGGACGTCGTTCTTGGTCCAACGATCCCAGTACTTAGCGTGAACGGTGGTGTGGGCGAGGTCAGCGACGGCCGAAAGTCCGTGGAAGAGCATGTACTCGTGCTCCCAGTTGCAGAAGTCGGGGGAGGCTTCGCACCAGGGGCTGTTCACTTCTTCAATGATGATGCGGATGTTGGTGGGGTCAGCGGTGAGTCCCCAGTGGTTTTCGAGGGTGACTTTGACGCCGACCTTGCCGCCGTAGTCTGCCATTTCCTTGAAGGAATCAATGGCGTGCTTGAGGTAGATTTCAATCTGGTTGTTCTTGGGATAGCTGCCGGGCTGGGCGATGGCGCCCGGGACGATGCGGGGACCGCCGGAATTGACGCGCATGGTTTTGGCGCCGAGGGTGGCGGCGGCGTCGAGCCACTTTTTGGCGACCGCGATGCCTTCGCCGCGGAGGCGGTCATCGGGGTCAGCAATGTTGCGGGGGGCGTTGTTGGAGAAGTGATGGACGCGCATGCCCAAGGCCGCGGACTTGTTGGCGAGCTGGTCCAGCCAGCGTCGGGAGGATGGGGCGGCGGGATTGAATTCAGTCACCTGACGCTGCTGGCCTTCCCATTCCATGGAGAAGGATTCGAACATGCTGGCGTCGGTGACGTCGCCGAAGAGAGAGGACCAGAGGTCCATGTGGAAGATGCCGGGGAACTGGTCGCGGGTGTACTGGGGCAGGTCCAGCATGGTGATGGCGCCATACTTCTGCTGCATGGGGGTGGGCTGCTGGTTGGGGCCGCGACGGGGGAACATCTGGCGCAAGGGCCAGGTGTTGATGGCGATGCGGGCGAGCTTCTCAGCCTCAGTGCGGGAACGGCGCGCGCTGGGCGGGGTGGCGGAGGCGCGGGTGTTCACGGCCAGCGCAGAGGCGGTGAGGGCGGCGCCACTGGCGGTGGATGCCTGCAAGAAATGACGGCGGTTCATGATGAAAGACTTCTCCTGAGCAAGGGATGCGTTGGGATGGTTCTTTCTATCTAAGCAGACATCCGATGTCCAAGGCTTCGCATACAGCTGGAACCGGGGCCTTCCGCTTGCTGAAATGCCGCTTGGGGAAGACTGCCGTTTTCCTTGAATCAATGAAGAATCAGCAGCTTGAGTGCCATGGCTCGTGGCAGATCCGCGTTTTCCCTTACGCCGCTAGAAGAACAGGAAACGGCGTTTTTCCTGGGCGCGCTTGCGGATGGCGTCCAGGACGAGGCTGCGGTTGTTGTCGCGGAAGGAGACGCGGATGTCGTCTTCCGGGATAGCGGCGATGCGGCCTAGAAGGATGTAGGCGGCAGCGGCGTGCTCAGGCGTTTTCCAGGTTGCCATCTGGCCTAGAGGGGTGAGACAACGCTCCTCCAGAGTGGTGAGGAGCCCTTCGGGCCGCGCTGCAGTGAGGCGTTCGAGGAGGCGGGCGGCTTCCAGACGGTCAGCCCAGGTGACCGAGTGCAGCATCTCCATCAGCCAGGTGCTGGAAATCTCTGTGACGGCGTTGGGGCCGGAGCCGGGAACGCGGCGGATGAGATCGAGGGTGCGGAGGGCGTTGCGACGGACATCGGGATGGAAGTCCCTGAGGGCGTATTGGAGGTGCGCCTCAGCGGCGCGGCGGTTGCTGGAATAGGCCAACATGTAGACGGCGGCGGAACGGACCTGCTCATCGGCGGCGCGGCGCAGCAGGACGCCGAGTTCTTCCACGAAGGGATCAACCAGCAGGACGAGGGTTTCCTGGACGCGGCGGGCATCGGGATGGGCGGAAAGGGGATAGCCTTTGGTGAGGTCTTCGGCGGTGACACCCCGGTCGTGAGCGGTTTCGAGAGCTCGCAAGAGGCGCTGATGGACCAGTTCCAGCTTGACGGGAAGCTGGAGATCCTCGGCGGGCGGGGAATGGAGCGCGAAGGGGCGAGTGCCGGCTTCCAGGACGCCGAGATACAAGACGATGCCGTCGTCGTGGCAGCAGTGACCCTCGACATGGGCGCGGATGACATCGTCGGAGGACTCAATCTTCTGCTCGATGTCGGTCTTGTTCGGGGGCAGAGGGTCGCCAACGCGCAGACCGGCGAGGCGGGAGAGGCGCTCTGGGCTGAGCTTCTCCTGGCCGTAGGTCTCAATGATGGCGACGTTGGCAAACTGGGCCGCTAGCGGCGTGATGGCGACGGCCACGAGTGCGATGAGCAGGAGAGCGCGAAATGAAGATGCCATGGAAGTGAGCGGCAAGCGAAGCCCAAAGGGGATCGGCGCCAAAGCGGTTAGACGTGCCTGGCGCCGATTTCGATACTAGCTTTTGGTGGCCTGCTTTTCCGCCTGCGGACCGATGAGGGGCAGGACGAGACGTTCGTTGTTGTAGGCCTTGAACATCAGAAACAGATAGAGGAAGAAGCCGCCGAAGCCAATCCCGACAGACACGAGGACACCCAGGATGCCGGCAATCCATCCCACCACGGGGATCATGCCGAGGATGAAGCTGAGGATGCTAAGCGAAACAGAGGTTACCAGGAGGGCGACCGTCAGGAAGATGGACTGGAAGGCGTGGAAGCGAATGAGGGGATTGCGATTGTAAGGTTCAATCACCAGAAAGACGATGCTGGCAACCAAGCCGAGAGCGAAGGGCAGATAGCAGAGCAGACTGGCGATGTTGTTATCGAGTCCGGAGGAAGTTGGCGGCTGCTGGGGAGGAGGATATCCTCCGGGAGGCGGATAGCCGCCTGGCGGCGGGGGCCCGCCTGCGTTCTGAAAATTGCCTTGATGCGGCGAAGCCATGGTGGTCTCCTTACTGAGAAAGTCCGTGGACCAGAGCGACCGCGCTGGCCAGACGGGCGTCGATGGCGTTGGCGGCGACAGGGCAGCGGGAAACTGCGCGGCCGAGCCAACCCGAAAAAACTGTTATGGTGCTTAGGCTAGCGCAAAAGCAGCGGCGGATGGATCACAAAAAGAACAAAAACGTTCATCCACGTTTTTCCAGCAGCATCTGGATGCCGATGACGATCATGAAGACCGCGTAGAGCTTGCGCGCCGCTCCAGGGGGCAGATTGATCATGATGCGGGCGCCGAAGTAAGCGCCGATGGCCAGACCCACGGCGATGAGCGCGGCGTACTGGATGTTGATGTGGCCGTTGCGGTAATACTCCAGCGCCCCCAGGATGCCCACGGGCGGGATGAGGGCGGCAAGGCTGGTGCCGACGGCATCGGTCTGGTTCATCTTGGCCAGGTAGATGAGCGCGGGCACGATGACGATGCCGCCTCCGATTCCGAACAATCCGGCGCAAACGCCCGCGCCTAAACCAATCAGGAGCAGAACCAGGAAGAACGGCATGACGGTTCGAGTGTATCAGACCGGGCGGAGAGGAAGCTTCGCAGGGACATCGCGGGGACATCGCGGGGACAGGGGAGCGGGGTCGCCGGGGATGCCGGCCGCCTAATCGAGGATCTTCTCGTGTTGTTGCCAGAGGATGGGCGAACGGTTCAAGCGACTCAGCAGGAGATGAAACTCGTGGAGAAACTCCTTGGGCAGCTTGTCGTAGAGCTTCAGGAAGAGTTCCTCGTGGTTGAGCACCTCTTCCTTCCAGGACTCGCGATCGACTTCCATGAGTTCGGCAAAGCGATCGAAGGAAAAGTCCAGGCCAGAGAGGTCAAGGTCTTCGAAACGGGGCATCCAGCCGACGGGGCTTTCGATGGCATACGCGCCGCCGTGTACGCGGTCAACGATCCACTTGAGGACGCGCATGTTTTCGCCGAAGCCGGGCCA
>JALOKO010000339.1 GCA_025456495.1 Bryobacterales bacterium
CTGTGGCTGCAGAACCGGCTCTCCAGCATCGGCCTGAACCCCATCAACAACATCGTGGACATCACCAACCTGGTGATGGCGGAACTCGGCCAGCCCATGCACGCCTTCGATGCGGACAAGCTGCGGGGCGATACCATCTTTGTGCGTCCGGCCAGCGAGGGCGAGCGCTGCCTGGCGCTGAACGATGAGGAGTACACCCTGGGCCCAACCAATGTGGTGATCGCCGACGAGGCCGGCCCGATTGCCCTGGCGGGCGTCATTGGCGGCAAGGACAGTGCGATTGGCGCGCGAACCACGCGAATCTTCTTCGAGAGCGCGAGCTTTCAGGCATCCAACATCCGGCGGACCTCCAGCGCGCTGAAGCTGCGCACCGATGCCAGCATGCGCTTTGAGAAGGCGCAAGACCCTGAGAATACCGTGCGGGGCATCGCCCGGGCGCTGGAACTGCTGCTGGAGTTGTGCCCCGCTGCGCGCGTGGTGGGTGGCCTGGGCGATGTGTATCAGCCGCTGCCCGCGCCGGCGCCCATTGAGCTGCCGCATGCCTGGTTGCAGCGGAAGCTGGGGCGCGCGATCTCCCGCGAGGAGGTGCGGCAGATCCTGACCTCGATTGGCTTCGGCGCGCGGGAGACCGCTGAGGGCCTGACGGTGACGGTGCCCTCCTGGCGCGCCACGAAGGATGTCTCGTTGAAGGACGACCTTGTGGAAGAGGTGGGGCGTATGGTGGGCTACGCGTCCATCACGCCGCAGCCGCCGTTGACGCCGGCGGTGCCTCCGCACGAGAACCCTCAGCATCGCCAGCATCGCCACGTCCGTGACACCTTACGCGCGTTGGGCTTCAGTGAGGTGTACAACTATAGCTTCGTCACCGAAAAGCAGGTGGCCGCGTTTGGCTTTGACGCGGCGCACCTGGTGCGCATCGCCAACCCGATTGCGGCGGAGCTGGCCTTCATGCGTCCCAGCCTGCTGCCGGGCATTCTGCAGAACTGCGAGAGTAATCTGCGGCACTTCGACGAGTTCCAGTTCTTTGAGATCGGGCGCGAGATCCAGGCCCGCGAGGGCCACGGCGCGTTGCCCCAGGAGACGAACTTTCTGGCCGTGGCGCACTGTACGCGGACCCACGGCGACAGCCACCTATTCGCCCTGAAGCGGGTGGCCCGCAATCTGTTTCCGGGCGCACGCCTGGAGCCGGAAACGGCACTGGCGCACGAGCACCCTTTCCGCGCGGCCCGCGTGCAGTGGCAGGGCGAAACCGTCGGGCGCTTCTTTGAGTTCCATCCCACGCTGCTGGAGGCGCGTGCGGCCGTGCTGTATGTGAACCTGGATGCGGCGCTGCGGCTGCAGCCGGGGATCGCGCGCTACACACCCTTGCGCCGCTACCCCACCAGCGCCTTCGACCTTTCGGTGCTGGCAGGGGAGCGGGAGCACTCGGGCGCCATTCAGGACGCCATCGTTCGTCTGGCCGGGGACTTGCTGGTGGAGATCGAGTTCCTGCGGGTCTACCAGGGCGCCCCGCTGCCGGAAGGCCGCAAGAGCCTCTCCTACCGGCTGATTGTGGGGGCGCCGGACCACACGTTGTCCCATGACGAAGTAACCGCCATCCGCAACCAGGTAATTGCCGGCCTGGAGGCGCAAGGGCGCGAACTGCGGGTGTAGGGTGGGCGGAGAAGGGGAGCGGAACCGATGACGGCATACGACTGCGGTGCAGCCGCCGTGGGTTGCCGATATCGCCGCACCGTCGCTTTCAACTCCACGCGGACGGCCGATTCCCTGGGGCTGCTGTCAGCTGATCCCCCTCACCTGCAAGTGCGCTTGCGCCAGCCCCTAGGGCTGACGCATGGAGAAGGTGGTCTGGATGGTGGACTGCGCTCCGCTGCGTACTCCCTGGCTACTGTTGGAGGGGCCGTAGATAAACACAATCGGGACGTTGCCCGGTGGCACATTGTTGGGGATGCGCACGTTCACCTGCCATAGCCCCACAAACCCGGGGGCGAAGCCCGAATACTCCACGTTCCCCGCGGGCAGTTGCCCGGTGATGGTGACTGCAAAAGGCGCTTGCGGCGTGGAAAGCGCGGTGTTGACGGCGCTGCCATCGTTGGGCGCGCCGGGCACGCGTCCCATGCCCGTGCCGAAGAAGGCGATTACCTCACCACGAATGAGCGGGTTCGCTGCGCTGTTCAGGCCGGTGGAGTTCTGGCCGACGAAGTTGATGGCGGCCACCGGTCCGGTGCCCTGCTGGTTGGTGGTGAAGAGACCCGGCGCCACCTGGGCCATCGCCACGAAGTCGCCTGCCAGCAGGTCTCCGTTGGACTTGCGGCGAATGTCGATGAGCACCACGCCAGATTCCGGCACATCGTTGGGCAGGAAGAAGTTGATCTGTGACGACGAGACAAAGAACAGAGGCAGCGGGCGTCCGTCGAGGGTGACCTCAATGTCGGAAAGCTCAGTGGGCAGCGGGGTGGTTTCCGCGGCCCCGTCGGGAATTTCGCGGCTTTGGTCAAAGTTGCCGACGAAGGAAAACGCGCTGGCGATGGTGTTCGGCGCCAGGTGGCCACGCGCGGGTTGCCCCGTGCCCGGTGCGTTGGGCTGGGAGGTGAAGAAGGTAGCGCCGTTGGTGGTTTGCAGCCGGGGCACATAGAAGGAGATGCGATTGGAGGCCTCGCCCACTATGGGGAAGCCCAAGCCGTCCACGGCGACGGAGATGGCGCCCAGGTTGCCTGAGGCTAGCGTGGAGACAAAGAAGTTGGCCTGGGGGTTCAGGAATAGCTGGTTGAAGTCAGGAAAGCGCAGCACCCGCCCACGACCCGCTTCGGTGAGCCAGATTTCGCCGTTGCGTGGATCCAGGACAATTCCGGAAGGCTGTGAAATCGTGGCGTTGGCGAAACCGATGTTGAGCGTGGTGAGGGCGTTGCCACCAGTCGTAGGCTGTTGGTCCACGTTGTTGAAGATCTGTAACCGGTTGTTGACGAAGTCAGCGACATACAAACGGTTGGAAATATCGATGGCGATGCCACGAGGTTGGTTAAAGCGATCGCCACCCGTGCCGCTGACCTGGTCTACGAAGCTATCCTGGCCCAGGACGCGGGTGGCGGCCATGCCGTTGGTGAAGGGCGACTGGAACAGCAAAACGCGGTTGGCGCCACGGTCTGAGACCGCCACCGAGCCAATGATGGAAATCGCGACGCTGGTGGGGGCCAGCATGGTGTTCTGGGTGACGGTCAGCAGCTTACTGGTGAAGTTCTGCTGGCCCAGGACGCGGTCGGCCGGGGGCAATTCCACGGGAGCGTCAAAGTTGGGCTTGGGGAAGCGCAGAACACGGCCGTTGCCGGAATCGGCCACCCAGAGGTTACCCTCTGCATCCACGCCAACTCCCCAGGGGTTCAGCAGGCCGACTTGTGTCGGCGTAGCGGAATCGTTGGTGGGGTAATTGGCGACGGCTGTGGTGAGGTCCGGTTGCCCGATGACGATATCGGCCGGGGCCAGTGAGCGTAACCGCTGTACGCTGCGGTAGCCCAGGATGCGATGGTTGCCGGTGTCGGCGATGTAGACGCGCGGCGGATCCGTACTGTAGTCAAAGGCGATGCCGGCGGGGAAGCTCACCTCGCGGCCATCGGCGCGATTGATGGCGGTGGCGCGGAAGTTGGATTGTCCCAGCACCGCGTCGGCCGCATCGACGCTGGCAGCCAGTAGGGTTTGGCGTAGGATGCGGTGGTTGGCGGAATCCACCGTCAGCAGTTTGCCCTCACGGACGATGGCCGAAAAGGGACGGAAATATCCGTTGTTATTCGGGACTCCCTGGCCGCGATTGGCGTCGCGATCTCCAAAGTTTGCCTGGCCGCTTAACAAATTGGCGGCGGGGGAAAACTGCTGCGCCTCCGACACCCAGGAACTGCTGGGCGGATAGATGAGAATCCGGTTGTTGCCGGTATCCACCACGCCAATGCGGTTGGGGGCAGCGGGAAAGACGCCGAAGGGAACGTTCAGGATGTTGGCGGCGGCGACGACGTTGCCGGTGATCTGCGCGTTGGTGGGGATACCCAGGATGCGCAGGGCGGCCTGCTGATTGGTGCTGGGATTCTGATACACCAGGACGCGGAAGTTGCCGTCGGCCACCGCGATGAGGTCGCTTTCCGGGATATAGGCCACATCGCGGGGGAAGTTGACAGTGAGCTTGTTCTGGCGGCCGGCAATGGTGGCGCCCGAGGGCGGAACGACGCGGGCTGTCAGGTTCGCCTGCCCCAGGACGAGGTTGGCTTCCGGACCATTGCTGGCGCCATCGCCCAGGGCGGAAGCGGGGTAACGCAGGACGCGGTGGTTGTTCCAATCCGTCACCCAGAGGTTGCCCGCGCCATCCAGCGTAAGGCCGGTCTTCGCCGGACTGTTTAAGTCGCCGCTGGCTTGGGCGGTGGGCAGGTTCAAGGAGCGTTCCGTGGGCGGGTTGGGGGCGGTGTTGGTGACGAAGTCGGGTTGGCCGATAACCAGGTTCGGCAGCAGGCGGGTTCCCACGCCGCCCCAATTGTTGACCGGATTGGCGAAGCGCAAGACGCGGTGATCGCCGTTGCAGGCGACGTAGAGGTTGCCGTTGGTATCGACGGCCAGGCCACTGGGGGCGTTCAGGCGATCTGGGCGCACGTTGATGGCGGGCAGTGAGGTGGTGCGGAAATCCGATTGCCCAATGACGATGGTGGCCTCGGCCCCGGTCTCAAAGGCCAGCGCATTGGGAAAGCCAAGCACGCGGTTGTTCACCGTATCGGAAACGTAGAGGTAGCCGCTGGCGGGGTCCACCACAAGGTCATGCGGGACGGCGAACTCTCGTCCTTCCACCAGATTGGGGTTGACGCTCTCAATCGTGGTTGCGGAGCCGGCCCCGAAGGCGCGAATCGGGAGGTTGTTGATGACCTGCTGGGCGAATCCGCTGAGGGGAAGCAGCCAAAGAACGGCAGCCAGG
>JALOKO010000340.1 GCA_025456495.1 Bryobacterales bacterium
CCGCGATTGCTGCTGGAATTTCGCCGTCCCAGGGTTCAGCCTGCATCACTGCCGGAGCTTTGGGCGCGACCGCTTTGGGGGCTGGCTTGGCGGCAGGGGGCTTGTCGGCGGGGGCTGGCTTGGCGGCAGGGGCGGGCGCTGCCTGCGGCGCTGGTACTGCCTGCGGCGCTGGTACTGCCTGCGGCGCTGGTTCTGCCTGCGGCGCTGTTTCTGCCTGCGGCGCTGTTTCTGCCTGCGGCGCTGGCGCTAACAGTGGATCCGGGGTGGGTTGGGGATGCTGCTTGTCGTCCATGGCGATTCCCGGCTAGGTGGCGCAAACCGGCTCCCTGGAAGAACAAATATATCACAATCCAGAGAATACTGTCCTAAATTGTCCAGAACCGGATTGTCCAGGATCAACCGCGCCCGGCCCTATTCCGCCAGGAAACGCGCGATGGCGGCGCCGATTTCGTAGTGGTCGCACTTAAAAGCCGAATGCCCGCACTTGCTGTCGAGTTCAATGATGGGCATGCCCAAGGTGCTGGAGAAGGTGCGCGGAGTCTCCGGAGAGACAGCCGTGTCGGCGGAGGCAATGATGGTGAGGAAGGGGACCTGGATCCGCTTGCTGGCTTCAGAGAGGTTGTTGTTGAAGGGACGGGCGATGCTGTGGCTGCGGATGGCCTCAAACTGCTTCAAGGGGTTGAAGGGTTCGCGGAAGCGACGTACCATCCCCATTCCCTGTTGGGCCATGCCCATCACTTGCTCCAGCACGGTCTTCTTCGCCTCTGGCTCTTTGGGCACCTCCTCGCCCGCTTCGTCGGAACCCACGTCCACGCCGCCTCCGGGGCGCGCGAAGATCTTGAAATGGGAGGTCCACAACTGGATATCTTTTTCTGACATCTCGGGCGTGGCGACGATGGGCACCGCTTTTTTCATGAATCGCGGATAGGCGGTCATCCGGGGAAACCGCCGCCGCGCAGGGTGGGGTGATTGGAGGGGGAACTGGAACTGCCATTGCCCAGGGCATCCACCACCACGACGTAATAAACATTGTCATCCACCAGGCGCCCGGGCCCCATGTAGCGCGCGAGATCTTCCGACCGGCCGTTGTACCAGGTGGGGATGAGGATGACGTTGGACTTGTCCGCGTTCAGCTTGCCGTAGGTGCGGTAGGTCACACGGCAGTCCGGGATGGTTCCGCCGTTCTGGAGCGGGAGGTCCCCCAGGGAAACACTCAGCAGGATGGAAGCCAGCGCGATCCACATGCTACCTATGCTGCACCGGGCGGTGAAGATGGCGCAAGGGGGGCGGGTTGGAGGCCAGCGATTCCGCGTTTTGCGCGCAGAGGGTCACAAGCACAGGCCGGGGCTTCCACCGACCCCTGCCGAGACGATACCCTAAGAGGATTCCAGCGGCCGTCGGCGCCGGGAAACGATACCCCACTATGTACGCGCTGCAAATAACGGAGGGTCCCCGGAAGGGTGAAGTCTTCTACCTTCGCGACGGGGAGTCCGTCACCATTGGGCGACAGCGTTCAGCCGGAATCGCGCTGAGCGGGGATGCCACGCTATCGGGCACACATTGCAGCGTTAGCGCGCGAAAGTCCGTGGTGTGCGTGACGGACGAAGGATCCTCGAACGGAACCTACGTGGAGGGGGTGCGCATTCAGGCGCAGCGGCTCCAGCCGGGCCAGCGGTTTCGCGCCGGCCAAACGGAGGTTCTGCTGGTGTACTATCCGTCGTTTGGCAGTTGGATGATTCCGGCGATCCCGCCGGGCTGGAGTGAATTGCCGGGAAGCGGAATTCAGATTGCCCAAACCGGGCGTTTCCCCACCAACATCCTGTTCACTGAGGAAGCGCTGGGGACGGACGAAACCCTGCCACGCTACATTCGGCTGCAGCAGTTGGGTGCCCGTGAGGCGCTTCCGCGCGTGGAATTTCAAGTGCCGATGCCGGTAGCCGCTTTCGGGGTGGAGGAGGCCTACGTCACCCGCAACCTCTTTGAAGCGGCAGGAGGCGTGCGTGCCACGCAGCGACAGTTCTTCGTGCGCAAGAGCGGCCTGGCGGGCGTAGTATCCATGACCACCATTGAGAGTGAAGTGATCCACGTCGAGCGCATGTTCGACGCAGTGGTGGCGAAGGCACGCTTCGTGCCCAAGGATTGCCAACGCTAGCGGTTTCCGGTGTGCCCCCAAGCGCGCCCGACGGCGCCAACCGGGGGTGACCCGCTACTGCTTTTTCGGCGCCTGCGGGAGCTTCTTGTTCTTCTGGTAGTACTCCCCGGTTGCGTTCAACTCTGGCGAGTCTTCGCTGACATGGCAGACGGTACACTCTTTTTTCGTCTTTTTCGCCATTTCCGGGTCCGCCGAGGCAGGCAGGGACCACATCATCAGGACAGCAAGCGCAGGAAGCAGGGCGGCCACAAGCTTGGTGAGATGGTTCATGAAATCCTCCAGAGGGTGACTGCAAGTATATCGTCTGGCTGGGAGTTTCCAAGCAGGAATTTGGATGCTTCCCGCCAACCCCTCAGGCCTTCGGTCTATGCGGGTGGACGCGGTTTTGGGATGCCGGGTAACGGACCAGGGCAAAAGCCCAGCACAAGTGCGCGGGCGTCCTAAAGGGGTCACCCCAGCACGGGCGCCACCTGGGAGGCGTCGGTCACTCCGGGTGGTAGCTCCAGCAGGCGAATCTTGCGAAAGTGGATCTCGGCGCCCTCGCTCTCCATGCACAGGTAGCCTTTCTTCTGGGTGGCCTTAGCCACGCCGTTCACAAACTTGCCGTTCACAGACAGTTTCACCACGCCATCCACCGCGGACACGACATAGGTATTCCAGTTCCCTCGCGGCAGGCACCGATTTTCAATGGACTTGCTGCGAGTTCCACGAGGGTTATCCGGAAGGGTTTCCACACCACCGACACCAAACAGTTCGCCGTGCACATAGGCGATTGGAGGCGGTTCCTGCCCGGGTTTGGTGTTCAGCTTCACCCAATCGTTTTCCAGCATTTGCACCTCCACACCATTGGGCAGGCGATTGCGTTCCCCAGGGACGGCGTTGCTCCAGATGAAGACGCCGGAGTTGCCGCCGGGTTCCAGGTGCATCCACTCAATGTGCAGCAGAAAGTTCTCGTAGTGGCGATCACTGCGCATGACCCCGATGGGGCTCCCGGAACAGACCAAGAGTCCGTTGCGAACTGACCACGTGTCCTCCGCGCAATTGACGTTCACCCAGCCGGAGAGGTCGCGGCCATTGAACAGGTCGCGCCACTCCAACATGCTGGCGCCGGAATTCGACGGGGAGGGGTCCGCCGACTGCCCAAGGGCGTCCAGCCCCAGAGCGGGAGTGAGCAGGGCAGGCGCGATGCCGGCAGCGAGGGCGCTGCGACGCGAAAACAGGGTAGCTGGATTCCGAGACATGGCTTGATTCTTCCAGGAACGCCCCCATCGGCGCAATCCGAGCTGCAATTCGACCCGGGAGGGTACACGTTTGTTTGTCCGAATAGCGTCCGATGGCCCTACAATCAGACTACCTGTCGATGGGCCGCAAGGTCGCCCTCAAGGGGTCTCCGGGCGCTGCCCGAGAGCCATCCAGGAATCGAAGGAGATGGGATGCCAAACGTGTACAGAAATCTGGCGAACGGAGTTGCCGTTCAAGCGCTGCCGTCTGAGATCGCAGCGGTTCCGGGCGGAATCGTGTTGCGGGATCCGAAGGCAACGGACTTTGAGGGGCTTTTTCATGCCTACTGCCGCTACTTCCGGCAGAACAACCGGTGGCGATGGAACGGGGGGTCCATGACGCCTTCGGCGGGAGACATTCTGGACGGCATCCGGGCAGAGGGCCAGTGCGCGGCGCTTGCCAATGCGTTCCGCTTTTTGGCCACGCATCCGAAGCCCTACGGACTGGGTATTTCCGCGGCGCAGGTGGGAATGGCCGCCGGAGCGAATGCGGGGCAGTATGACGGTCGGCATGGATACGGGTTCGTCGCCCGGCACCGGGACAACACGGGCGGGGCGAGCGTCCTGCAATTACCCGCCAACGTGTTTCAGGCGCCAGCGCACGGAAGCGCCTTTACCGTGGTGAGTTTGGCGACGCCCCGGACGGAGTATTACCTGTGGGCGAACCACAAGACCATCCCCTACATGGGCCGGTACTTTGACCCTTCCTACGGAAAGATTTGGGACAGCAAGGAGCAAATGGCGCACCTCCACATTGACCATGCGGAGCCATTGAAGCGGGTGGAATACGATGCCCAGAACCGGCAGATCATCACCGAATACTCTCGCGCCGTGGGTACGACCGGCACGTTTTACTTTCGCGACCTCACCACCAACGAAGCCATGGCCGTAAACATGAGGGGCTATCAGGGGCCATTCGCGGCGCTGCCTGGCAAGGAATGGTCTGGGCCGAGCGTGGCCATGATCAAGCAGATGAAGTTCAACAAGTAGCATCGGCTCTGTCCGGGACGCCACCCCATGGGGCGCTGGATTCCGAGGGTGAGCGGCGGATGGAAGTCCCGGAAATCTGAAGGGAGTTTGCGGAATCTGCTTGCGCGCAGAGGGGTCTTTCACAGACGGCAGTTGCGCAAGGGCGGTTCCATTTGTTACCATCGAAGCGCCTCAAATGGATCACTCCTTTTCCATTGGCCTCCAAAATCCAACCACGGAGACCTGTTTTTTCTAGATGAGCTTCACCATTTTTCTTGGTAACTTGCCAACCTGGGTAACCGCGGAGGACATTCAGTCATGGTTGATGGCTGACAACTTCGTGTGCGATTCCATCAAGGTCATTCGCAGCCCAGAAACCCAGGAGTCCAAGGGTTTCGCTTTCGTCGAGGCGCCAAACGCCGAAGAGATGCAAGCGATCATCAAGCGGTTCGATCGAGCCCCGCTTGATGGCAAGCTGTTGCGCGCCAACCCGGCGCAACCGCCTCGAGCCCGCAACGAACGCAGGGAAGGTCCAGTGAACAGCGAACGGCGCACGCCAGCGCCTGCGGCTGGTGCTACGGCAGATCCTGGAGCCGCCAGCAGAACGCGGAGCCCCCGACGGGGGAATGCCGCCGCAGGCGGAGCCAAGAAGCAAAACGCCCCCAAGACGGCGTTCGCCGAAGAGCTGGCAAAAGCCCTGTAGTCCCTCAACTGGTTCCCAAGGGCGACCGATCTGCTTCCTCGGAAGCGGAGCGGTCGCTTTTTCGTTTGCGCCGCACGGCCCTGAAGGGCCGCAAATCCCACGCCTGGCGGCTTTCCTCTGCCAACGGATTGCCCGGATCTACCCCTTTCCGTCCGAGATCCTGCGGACGCTTGCTTCCTCTCCGGGTTTCCTCATTGGGCTTCCTGGCCGGGCCTGCTGTATGGGCTTTGGCGCTCTATTTCAGTGCTATTTTCCAGCGGTCCGCCATTCGAGAGAGCGATTGAGATAAGATGCGCAGGAAGAGAGGACGATTGCGTATGGCAGACAAGCAAACAGCAGGACCTTCACGGCGGGATTTATTCACTGGAACAGGAAAAGCGATTGGCGTTTCGGCGCTGGCAGGGGTGATGCTGCCCCAGGTCCATGCGGCAAGCACAGACAACATCCAGATTGCATTGGTTGGTTGTGGCGGACGCGGGACTGGCGCGGCGCTGAATGCGCTGGCCACCAAGAGCGGACCCACGAAGCTGGTAGCCATGGCGGATGTCGTTCCAGCGAAGATGAACTCCAGCTACGACCGACTGAAGACGCAAATGGGCGACCAGGTGGACGTGCCGCAGGAGCGTCGCTTCCTGGCCTTTGACGCCTAC
>JALOKO010000341.1 GCA_025456495.1 Bryobacterales bacterium
CTCACCCGCATCATGTTCCCCTTCCTGCTGCTGGTGTCGTTGGCAGCGCAGGCGATGGGCGTCTTGAATGCCTGCAACCAGTTCGGCGTCCCAGCCCTGGCGTCCAGCTTTTTCAACATCGGCTCACTGGGCATTGGCCTGACGCTGGGTTATTGGGCGGGCGGCTATCTGGGTATCTCGCCCATTGAGGGGATGGCCTATGGCGTGGTTTGCGGCGGCGCACTGCAATTGCTGTGGCAAGTGCCCAGCCTGCTGCGCGCGGGCTTTCCGTTTGGGTTGCGCATCGATTGGGGCCATCCCGGCTTGCGCCACATCATGCGGCTGATGGGACCGGCCATTCTGGGCGGCGCTGCGGTACAGGTGAACGTGATGGTGAACACCGCGCTTGCGGCCGGCATCCTCGACCCCGAACGCGGCGCCAGCGGACCCATCAGTTGGCTGGGTTACGCCTTCCGCTTCATGCAGCTTCCGCTGGGTCTGTTTGGCGTCGCTATTGCCTCGGCTACCCTGCCCTCGATTTCCCGCAGTGCGGCGAAGCTGGATTTCAATGAGTTTCGCGAGACCCTTAGCCGCTCCCTGGGCCTGGTGTTCCTGCTGACCATCCCCTCGTCGGTGGGGCTGGCGCTGTTGGGCGATTCCATGATCGGCGCCATTTATGAAGGGGGCCGCTTCGTGCTGTACGACACCCCGCAAACCGCCCTCGCCCTCAAGTTCTACACCATCGGTCTGGTGGGTTACGCCGCCACCCAGATCCTCACCCCGGCCTTCTACGCCATCGACGACGCGCGCTTCCCGATGTGGGTGAGCTTTTCCAGCATCGTCACCAATTTCGCGGTGGCTTACTCCATGGTGGAAATGTTCCATGTGGGCTTCTGGGGACTGGCCCTGAGCACGTCAGTGGTGGCCACGGTGAGTTTCCTGGTGCTGTTTGTTGTCATCCGCAACCGCTTGCAAGGTGTCTTCGGACGCCGCCTCCTGCGAAGCTTTCTGCTGATCCTGATGGCATCCGGCTTCATGGCGCTGGTCTGCTGGGGCAGCAGCAGCCTTTGGATGCACTGGCTGGGACCCAATAAACTCGGCTATCTGGTGGACGTTGTCGTCTCTGTTCCCCTTGGCTTGTTGGCCTTTTTGCTGGCCTGCCGGGTGCTGGGCGTTGAGGAAGTGGCAGCCGCCGCCCAAGCCGTCGCCGGGCCTCTGGAACGAAGGTTCCGCCACCTGCGTGGTAGAATTCGCTCTTGATGAATGAGGACGTCCGGAATCTCTTGCTGGTGCAAGGCCTTGATGATGAAATCGCCGTGCGCAGCGCGGAGATTGATTCGCTACCGCGCCACATTGCGGATATCCGCAAGCGCCTGCACGCGCACCAATCCCAACTGAAGACCGACAAGGACGCCCTGGCCGCCAACCAGAAGCAGATGCGCGACCTGGAAGGGCAGGTAGCTGACCACAAACAGAAGATCTCCCGCTTGCGCGACCAGATGATGCAAGCCAAGACCAACGAACAGTACAAGGCCTTCCAGCACGAGATTGAGTTTCATGAAAAGGCCATCCGTGCCGCGGAAGACCGCGAGATTGAGTTGATGGAGTCGGCTGAAGCCCTTGGAACGAACGTGAAGATTGCCGAAGCGGCGCTGGCCACTGAGGAGGCCTCAGTCAAGGCGGAATCCACGGAAGCCGAAAAGCGCATCGCCCTCATTCGCGCCGAACGGGACCAACTGGAAACTGAGCGCAAGCAAACCCTACAGCACATCACCCGGGAGGTGCGCGCGGCCTACGACGCCCTGAAAGCGCGTGGCCGGAGGCAGGTGGTGGCCACGATTGAGGCGGGCAACTGCACGGCCTGCCGGATGAGCGTTCGCCTGCAATTGATCCAGGATCTACAACTCAGTGACAAGCTGATCCGCTGCGAAAACTGCCTGGTCTACCTGTACGCCACCCGCGTGACGGCGGTGGATGAGCACGGCCCCAGCACGTCCGGTATCGTGTCCTAGGCAGGCGACTGGTCTACTGGAAGCGGCGGCGACGGCGTACACGGAGGCGGAGTCCGGGAGCGTCTGGTACGCTTAGGGCCAGAGCGTAGGCTATTTCAGCCAATATGTCGGTTACCCGCCTGGCTAGTTCTGTCCTGGCGAATACGAATGACCCCGTTCCCGGAGTGACTCCCGCTTGCCTTTGAGCCGATTCCGTTGCGCGCTTGGAACAGCCGTTGTCGGCCTCGGGCTTATTCTGGCGGCGCGCGTTACGCAGGGTCCTCTGGAAACCCCGCTTGGAACGCTTCACAATCCCCTTGGCTATGTCACGGCTCTTGCATTTGCAATCGCCGCTGGCATCTTTCTTCAGGTGTGTTCCCGGACCGATGATGATGGCACGGATGGACCAATCGCTATCACCTGGAAACTGGGGCTACTGGCTCTGCCAGGCATCGGGGTGTACTTGTTCCTGGCCGCCGCCCAGGAGAGCTTTGTCAGCGATGACTACATCCTCACCCACCAGGATGCTGCCCACGCCAATTGGCAGCAGCCTGGTGGCGACGGCGCTTTTCGTCCATTGGGCCAGTCTTATTTCGATGTCATGCGCGTGTTCGCCACCGAACAGCCGTCCATTTGGCGATGCGCGTCACTGGCGCTCCACACGGTGAATGCCGGGTTGTTGTTCTGGCTATGCCGCGCTTTGTGGCCTTCGCGGAAAGCCATTCCGGCCCTTGCCGCAGCACTGTTTTTTCTTCACGCGTCCCGTGCGGAAACGGTATTCTGGACGGCCGCTAGTTTTGACCTGATCGCGGTGCTGCTCTGCCTTGTGGCGCTGAACGTATGGGCAACCTGGAACGGTTCCCACCGCGGGTTGGCTTCGTTTTGCTTCGCTGTGATCGCCGTAGCGGCAATTTTGTCAAAGGAAAGCGCCTATGCCCTTCCCTTCCTCTGCAGCCTATTCCTGCTGTCATCTGAACGTACACAACGACGTGCGGCACCCCAGTTGATCGCCATAGCCAGCGTCGTCTGCGTGCTGCTGCTGGCGCACCGCCTGCTGCTGTTTGGCGGACCCGGCGGCTATGCGGACCCGGAAACCGGAAGGCCAATGATCTTTTCCCTAAACCTCATCTCTACGGCAAAGGCGCTTCTGGCCCGAATCTGGGCGGTGCTGTTCCTTCCGTGGAACTGGGAATCTGGACTGGAACGACTGGCGGGGCCATTGATGATGGTTTACGCCTTCCTTTGGTTTCGTTTTGCTGGGCTTGCGGCAACGGCGCATCGTTATACGCTGCTGGCGCTTACGTGCCTCACCGCGGCCTGCGCACTTCCTGCGCTACACCTTCTGTTGATCGGAAGTTCTCTTCTTGGCGCCCGCCTTCTGTACCTGCCTGGCATTCCGTTCTGCATGCTATTCGGGATGCTGTTCGCAAGTGGAGGCGCACGCAGCCACGCTGCAGGCATGGGGGTGCTGGCAATCCAGTTGTTTTTTCTCGGCCACAATCTGGAAGCATGGCGATCCGCCGCCCGCAGCGCCGATGCTTTCTGCACCGTCGCGGCAACGCAGGAGATCCCGCTGGAGCAAGCTCCCCAGAGGCTTCGCGGCGTTTACGTGCTGGAGAATGGCGCCAGCGAGTGCGTCAGCCGGAAGCGCCATTCACCCACGAATTGAGTTCCGGCTCCTGCCGCCGTTTGCCCTTGGCGCGGGATAGTGGCCGGATTCCCCACACCGTCATGTTCCAGGTCGCCATCGCCGCCAGACCACCATCGCCAGAAGGACGGGCACGTACACCAGCCAGCGTCCCGGGCGACTGCCTTGCCAGACGCCCAGAAGCTGGTAGTCAATTAACGCTTCATAGAACAGGGGCGCCAGACCCACCCACAACAGCAGCGGTGGCCACGGGACAAATGCCAGGAACGGCAGCAGCCACGTCAGATACCAGGGATGGCAGTTGGCCGCCAGCAGCAGTGTGCCGGCGATCACGGCCAAGGCCCCGTTCAGACGATCGCGAAACAGTAGCGGCACGGCCAGACACCAGGCAGCCAGCAGCCGCAGCGTCCATCGCTTGGCCACGTCAAAATCGCCATCGGCCAGCCAGTAGGTGAGGCCAAACAGACTGTCGTTGTTGCGCCAGCCTCCGGCAAAGCCGCCCATGAACTTCAGGTTCAACGAAAGGTCAGTCCAGTAAGGAAGCATCGCCATCGGAATTACCAGCAGCGCTGCCGCAGCAAGCAGCGAACGCGAGGCCAGGTGGCGTAACAGCCCACCCATGTCCTTGTCTCGTGGCAACCCGATCGCCACCGGCAGCAGCAGCGCGGGCCACCATTTCACGGCTATCGCCCCGGCCAACAGCAGGAAGCCGAGCCCCTCCCGTCGCGCGTCCAAGGCCCAGAAGGCGCCCACCAGAAAGGCCAGCGCCAGCGCATCGTTGTGTCCCATGCCCCAGAACTCAATCACTGCAAGGGGACATAGCGCATACACTGCTACCCACACGCGCGGCCTTCCCCGCTGACGCAACCAACCCAGCAACAATCCCATCACCAGCAGGTCCGCCAGGATCGCCGGCAACTTCATCCCCATGGCTTGTTCCCAAGGATCCAGGGTGAACATCGCGGCCGCCGCATAGGCCAGGCGCTCAGCCAACATGGTGAGCGGGCCATAGCCGCCGGGGTAGTCGCGAATGGGAATCCGTTGGTAGGTGACATCCCGCAAGTGCCGCCACGCCGGATCATCGGGAGCCACCCCATAGGGATTGCCGCCCTCCGCCTGCAGCATCCCCTCCCAGCGATACCGATACAGGTCGTCACTGAGCACCGGCGCCATCCACACCACGGTGACGCGAAACAGCAGCGCTACGGCCAGCACGGTACGTACAGCACGGGTTTCCCGTTCCGGTTGATCCGCGAATTTCCTTAGCAGAAATACAAGGACCAAGTACAATAGAAAAAAATATAACTC
>JALOKO010000342.1 GCA_025456495.1 Bryobacterales bacterium
AGCGGGTTATCCCCTGCAGTCACGGTATGAACGCGAGCAATATCCTCGCCCAGAATCGCGTGTTCGAACTGCTGGCGATACTGCGGCCGCACCCGCCCGGCGGTGGCCAGGAAGCGCGCATTCTCGCCTACCTGGAAATACTCACTGGCATCCTCGGCAGGCACTGACGCGGCAAACTTCCGGAAGGGCTCGCGGTGCTTGATGTAGACGTTCAGATTCTCTGACGAATACGGGTTCAGCGGCGACGCTAAAATGCTGCGATTGCCCAACGCCCGCGGACCAAATTCCATCCGGCCCTGCATCCAAGCCACAATCTTGCAATCGTTCAGCTCCTGGATGGCGGCCTGAATGAGATTCTCTGTCGTCAGCAGATAGCGGAAGTTCAGCTTGCAGTTCTCCAGCACCTGCTTGATGGCCTCGTTCGGAAATTCCGGCCCCAGGCACAGCGTGTGGAAGGGGACCCGATGGGCCTGCGGATTCAGTGTGTGCCAGCCGTGCAAAGCCGCCCCCAGCGCGGTGCCAGAGTTGCCTGCCGCCGGCTGCACAAACACCCCGTCGAATCGCCCGCTGCGCTCCAGCGCCTCCACCAACAGCACGTTGAAGGCCACGCCACCGGCCAGGCACACATAGCGCGCGTCCCCCGCCATCGCCAGCACCGCTTCGCTGAGGGCCAACTGCATGCTGGCCGCCAAGTCTCGCGATTGCTGCTCGCTGAGTGCCCCTGCCGTTACCCCCACCTCTTCCAGAAAGCGCGGATGAAAGCTGCCCCCGGCACGCTGGGTGTCCAGCATCTCCCGTTGCACCAGCGGCCAGGCATCCCCGGCGCCAGAGGGGTCCAGCCCGCCCAGCAAGCGCCGGAAGGCGTCCACGTAGCGCGGTTCGCCGTAGCTGCTCAGCCATTGCACCTTGTGTTCATCCGCATGCGGCTGGAAGCCCAGCAGACGGGTGAGGCGTCCGAAGACGTCGCCCAGCGAATCCGGATAATACAACTCGCGATCCACGCTGAGTTGGTTGCCCTGTCCGCGCCAGCGCGCCCCGCACCGGAAGTCGCCCAGCCGGTCCATGGTGAGCACCGTCGCCTTCTCAAAGGGCGAGGCGAAGTAGGCGGAGGCCGCGTGGGCAAGCTGGTGATCCACCACCAGCATCCGCGCGCTGGGGAATCGCTCACGCAACTCCAGATGGATGCGCTCCTCACTTCCCGTCATCCATGGTCGCGCCACCGACACCACGTCCACGGCCTGCGGCCCAATGCCCGCAATGCGCAGGCACTCCTCAATGGCCGCCACCGGAAGGCTGCCGGGCTGCTCCACGCGCGTCAGCTTTCGCTGCTCAATGGCCGAAACCAACTGGCCGTCACAAATCACTGCTGCCGCGGCGTCGTGCAGAATGCCGCCAATGCCAAGGATGTTCATGGTGGTAAGGGGGCCACGCCATTACCCACGCGCGCAAGCCCCAACTCTTTAGAGTACGCAATTCGGCCCGCCCATCGAAGCCCGTGCCTGCCGCCAGGCGTCCGCGCGCTACCCCCGCCCCTTGGCCCGCGTCGCCCAGGGACCTGGCGATACGCCGCCCCGCCGCTTGGCGATACGCCGCCCAGGGCCTTGGCCCTAGAATAGAGGGGTGAAGGCCATCCCCTACCCGGTGCTCCCCTTGCTTGCCGTGCTGTTGGTGCTGCTGGCCCCGTGCCCCGGATGGCTGCTTTCCCCCCTGCGCGGCCAGACGCCGTCACCCGCTGAGAGCGCCATCCGCTTTGAGGCAACTGAGCTGCCCTTCGTCCTCCGCAACAACGCCACCAAAGAGAAGCACCTGCCGGAGATCGTCCCCGGTGGCATCGCGGCCTTGGACTACGATGGCGACGGCCGCATGGACCTCTTCTTCACCAACGGAGCCCGTCTTCCCGGTTTGCGCAAGCAGGGTGCCGGCGACTTCAATCGCCTGTATCGCAATACCGGAAAGGGCTTCGAAGACGTCACCTACCAGGCAGGGCTCACCGGCGATGGCTATGACATGGGCGTCGCCGTGGGGGATTTCGACAACGACGGCCACCCGGACCTCTTCGTCGCGGGCGTCGATCACAATACGCTGTACCGCAACCAGGGGGATGGCCGCTTTGAAGACGTCACCGCCAAGGCCGGACTCGCCCTACCTCCAAATCATAAGCCCCGCCCCTGGGCCGTCGGCGGAGCCTTTCTGGATTACGACAAAGACGGCTTGCTTGACCTCTTCGTCGTCCACTATGTCCACTGGGACCCCGCCACCGAACCGCGCTGCATCCGCCGCGAAGTGGCTGACTACTGTCACCCGGACAACTACCAGGGCCTGGCCAACGCGCTCTACCGCAACAACGGCGACGGCGCCTTCACCGACGTCAGCGCCCAGGCCGGCATCAACGCCTTCATCGGCAAGGGTATGAGCGTAACGGTTGCTGACTACGACGACGATGGCTTCCCTGACCTGTTCGTCGCCAACGACAAAGTGTTCAACTTCCTGCTGCGGAACACAGGCAAAGGCAGCTTCGAGGAGCTGTCCTTTGAAGCCGGCGTTGCCGCCGCGCAGCACGGCAAGCCCGTCTCGGGCATGGGCGCGCACTTCGCCGATGTGGATAACGACGGTAAGCCCGACCTCATCTTCACGGCCCTTCCCGACGAGACCTTCCCCCTCTATCGCAACGCGGGCAAGGGCCTGTTTGAGGACGTCACCTTCGCGTCTGGATTGGCCGTACTCAGCCGCCGCATGGGCGGATGGGGCGTTGGCCTGATGGATTTCGACAATGACGGGTGGCGCGACCTGTTCGTCGCACGCGGGGAAGCGCTATCCCCCGAAGGTCACCTGGGCATGGCCGTCAAGCAGCCGAACAGCGTGCTGCGCAACCGCGGTGGCGCACGCTTTGAAGACCTGACGGAAGCCGCCGGACTGCTGACGCGCAACCCACAACTGTATCGGGGCGCTGCATTCGCTGACTTCGATGGCGATGGTCGACTGGATGTGGCCGTCAGCGCCCTGAATGCCGCGGCGGAACTGTGGCGCAACGTCAGCGCCAACCCGCATTCCTGGCTGGCCGTGCTGCCGCGCGGCACACGCAGCAATCGCGATGGCTTGGGCGCGCGCATCACCATCACGGTGGGCGGGAAGCGCTACAGCGCCGAACGCAATTTCAATGTGGGGTATGCGTCAAGCAGCGCGGGGCCCACACATTTCGGCATTGGTGCAGCCAACATCATTGACCGCGTGGAGATTGGCTGGCCAAGCGGCGTCCAGCAAGTGCTGGAGAAGATTCCGGCCAACCAGGTGCTGCGCGTTACGGAACCGGAACGCTAAGCGCCGGCCCCGGCGTGGTGTCCTTAGCGCGTGTGCCCTGCGCCTGCAGGCTCAGGCGCTTGAACTCCCGCAGATGCTTGCGCGCCTGCTCCGCGTCACCCCCGGCGCGCGCGATGTCCGCCAGCAGTTTGTGTACGCGCGGATTGTCGGTGTCCAGCGGCAGCAGAACGGCGGCAAGTTCCGCCGCGCGTCCGTGCTCGCCCAGGTTCAAGCGTAGCTGGGCCAGATCCAGCAGTAGTTCCAAGCGCTTGGCATCCGCCGCCAGTGCCGCTTCATAGTGCTGAATCGCCTTCGGAAAATCCCCTCGCTTTTCATGCGCCTTGCCCAGGTGCTGTTGCAGATGGGGGGTGTTCATCCCTTTGTCTAGCGCGCCCTGGAAGTACTGTGCCGCCTGGTCAAACTCAAAGTTCACCAGGTGCAGATGGCCCCGCAGCAACTGCCCTTCCGCGCTTCCCGGCGCCACCACATCCATGCGGCGCGCGATCTCACGAACTGACTGGTATTCCTCCAGTTCCAGGTTGTAAAGACCAGTCAACAGCAACAAATCCACCGCCGCCGGAAAACGCTGCACCGCCTCGCGCAGCAGGTTCGGGTCAATCCCCTTCATGCCGTCGGCCCCCTGCAAGGTCAGCAGCACGCTATAGTAGCGAGGCTCTGACGCATCCACCGCAATCGCCCTTCGCAGGCTCTCGATCGCCTCAGCCCGTTGGTTGAGTTGGTTGTGGGCAAAGCCCTTCAGCAACAGCAGCCGACCCTGTCGTGGCGTAGGCAACGAGAGCCCCAGGGTGTAGGCGATTTGCTCCAGAGCCACTTCGGGAGCCTTCGCGGTGGCCGTCCACTCCACCAGTTGTACGTGCAGCATGGCCTCGCCCGGAGCCCCCCGCCGAATGACAGAGAGATGCTCCCGCAGTTCCTCCGGCTTGGCAAGCAGCGCGCAGGCCCTGGCCAGATAGGCGCGCGTGGCGAGTTCCTGGGGGTCGCGCCGCGCCAAGCCCAACAAGGTCTGGTAAGCCCCTTCCACATCGCCCGTTTCCAGCCGTGTGGCGCCATACTGGAACACCAGCGGACCGGCATCCGGACGCAGTTCCGCCGCCGCCTTCAGATACGGAAGCGCGGCCGCCGGATTGCCGCCGTCCAGGAAGCCCTTCGCCAGCAGGACCAGCGCCTCCAGATCGCGCGGGTTGGCCTGTACACGGGCCTCCAGCACCTCGCGCGAGGGCGCCCCGGCCGCCACCGGTTGGCCCTGCGCCAGCGCAACCATCCGCGTTGCAGACACAAAGCCGACACACAGCAGCGTCAACAAGAGGAAGCGCGAAACACAACTGGCCAGCCCCACAGGCATTAGCACCAGCTTAGGCCGGGGGATGGCAATGCCGCAACGATGCCGCGCCCGCGTGACCCGGATTCCGCAGCAGCCACAAGTTCTGCGCATGGGCCACCAGCAGCAGCAGCGACGAACTCACCGACAGGCTTTGCCGTACCAGCCCGCCCAGCCACCCCATCTGCCAGGCAGCCAGGAAGAACACCAGTGCGAAGCCCGCTGTCTGCAACGCAAAGGGGTTCCGTCCGGCCAGCGCGGCGGGCAGGAAGGCCAA
>JALOKO010000343.1 GCA_025456495.1 Bryobacterales bacterium
GAGGGTTATTTCAACAGGCTGCTAGCGTGTCGACGCGGAAACGCGAACGCATCCTTCGCGCTTTCGGATTGCGCCCCAGTCCCTGGATACGATTGCTGCGGGCAATGACGTTCCGACGGCGGCTACCGTATTGCGCCAAACAGGGATGCTCGCGAAGCCGTGGCTATCGCGAACAGGTTTCGTGGGGCTTACTCCACGCGACAGAGCATCGCGCCGGCGGCCACGACGTCGCCTTCCTGGACGGCTAGGCCGCGCACCGTGCCCGCGCGGGGGGCGGTGAGTTCGTTCTGCATTTTCATGGCTTCCAGCACCAGCAGGCCTTGGCCCTCGGTGACGGCGTCACCTTCGGATACCAACATCTTCACCACACGTCCGGGCATCTTGCTGAGCACCTTGGCCGGACCCGTCGCGGCCGCAGCGGCACTGCCCCCACGCCGCACCGGGGCCTCCAGCCGCACGCGCCATGGCCCCACCTGGACGAAGTCGCCGTAGTGGGCATGCTCCACGCGCACGTCGTAGCTGCGGCCCTCCACCAGCACGCTGTAGATGCCGGGCTCCACTTCCTGCACATCGGCCGATTGCAGCGGTGGCGCCGCGGACGCTCCCTCGCGCTGCACCACGAATTGCTGGGACCCGCTGTCCTCGCGCCACTCCACATCCATGGCGCACCCGTTCACCACCCGCTTCATCTTCATCGGAAACTCCTCAGCCGACCGCGCTCCTTCCACAACGAGCGGACCTGCGTGGGCGCGGACGCCCCACTGGCTGGCCCCCCGCGCGACGCCTCCATGGCCCCCACCAACGCGGCCACATCCTCAATCTCGCGTGGCGTGGGCGGCAGTTCCCGGCGCGCAAAGTAATCGGCCAGAAAGCCCGTATGCAGGCGACCCGCAACGAACTCTTCGTCCTGCAGGATGTGGTGGAAGAAGCCAATGGTGGTCTTCACGCCATCCACGGAATACTCTTCCAGCGCGCTACGCATGCGGGCGATGGCCAGCTCGCGGGTGGCGGCATGGACGCTAAGTTTGGCAATCAGCGGGTCGTACTCCATGGGAATGGTCCAGCCCAGATAGACGCCGGAATCCACGCGCACGCCGGGTCCGGCAGGGCGCTCCAAGCGCGTGATGCGGCCCGGTGAGGGAAAGAAGTGGTTTTCAGGATCCTCAGCGTAGATGCGGCATTCCAAGGAGGCCCCGTGCCAGCGCACATCCTCCTGACGCAGCGTGAGGCGCTCCCCGGAGGCGATCCGCAACTGTTCGTGTACCAGGTCCAGGCCGGTCACCCATTCCGTGACCGGGTGCTCCACCTGCAGGCGGGTGTTCATCTCCAGGAAGTAGAAGTTGCGCTGCTCATCCACCAGGAACTCCACGGTGCCAGCGTTGTAATAGCCTGCGGCACGAGCGGCCCGCAAGGCGGCCTCACCCATCTGCTGGCGCAGTTCCGGGTATTCGCGCATGAGCGGCGAGGGGCACTCTTCAATCACCTTCTGATGGCGGCGCTGCAGGGAGCATTCACGCTCACCCAGATGGATGAGGTTGCCGTACTGGTCGCCCAGCACCTGAATCTCAATGTGGCGGGGACGTAGGACGGCCTTTTCGATATAGACGCGGCCATCGTGGAAGGCGCGTTCTGCTTCACCGGCGGCGTCGCGCAAAGCCGCTTCCATTTCCGCGGGGCTTTCCACCAAACGCATGCCCTTGCCTCCACCACCGGCAGCCGCCTTCAACAGCACGGGATAGCCCACGGCAGCGGCCACCGCCAGCGCCTCCTCCAGGGACGTTACCGCTCCCGCCGCGCCGGGGACGGTGGGCACGCCGGCATCGCGGGCAATGGCACGGGCGGCGGTCTTTGAGCCCATGCTGCGAATGGAATCCGGCGAGGGGCCAATGAACACCAGCCCGGCATCCACGCAAGCCTGCGCGAAGGCGGCGTTTTCGCTCAGGAATCCATAGCCCGGATGGACCGCCTGGGCGCCAGTGCGGAGCGCGGCATCCACCACGCGCGGAATGTTCAGGTACGATTCCCGGGAATCCGCCGGGCCAATGGCGACCGCCTCATCGGCCATGCGCACATGCAGGGCGCCGCGATCGACGTCAGAATACACCGCCACGGAGGCAATGCCGAACTCCTTCAGCGCCCGCATCACGCGCACCGCAATCTCGCCCCGGTTAGCCACCAGCACCTTCGTGAACATCGCCTCTGGATTGTAGCAAGGGCAGGCCGGGGCCGAAACGCCGCAGGTTGCTTGCCGGAAAGCCCGCCAGCGAATGCACCGGGGCCCCACCGCGATATGATGAGGCTAGCCTTTGGGCGCGTGGGCCGTGGGTGGTCCTGCGCCTGGATTCCCCTAGGAGCAATGATGGAACGACGCACTTTTCTTTCCGCCGCCGCTGCAGCAGCCACCAGCGCGGGCCTCAGCACCAGCGCCGCAGCCCAGAACACCGGACGCCTGCCCGTGCAAAAGGGACTGGTGATTGGCATGATGGGCCGCCATGGCAGCTATCACTATCGCTTCCAGATGGCGCGCGATGCGGGCTTCGAATGCGTGGAACCCAATACCGTCACTGACCCGAAGGAAGCCGAAACCATCGCCAAGGCGGCGCAGGTAACCGGCTTGAAGATCCACGGCGTGATGAACTCCGCGCACTGGCGCTTTCCCTTGTCCAGCGCTGACCCGGCGGAGGTGAAGCAATCCATGGAAGGCATGATGACCAGCATGCGCAACGCCAAGGAATGGGGCGCGGACACCGTGTTGCTGGTGCCTGCCGTGGTGAACCCCGGCGTGACCTATGAAGAGGCCATGGAGCGTTCCAAGCGGCAGGTGAGCGAGTTGCTGAACACCGCCACCAAGATGCGCATCACCATCGCGGTAGAGAATGTTTGGAACAAGTTCCTGCTAAGCCCCATTGAGTATTGCCAGTATGTGGATAGCTTCAAGAGCCCCTATCTGAAGGCCTACTTTGACGTGGGGAACGTGCAGTTGTACGGCTATCCGGAGCACTGGCTGCGCAGCCTGGACAAGCGCATCGCCAAGATCCACTTCAAGGACTTCCGCTTCCGCAACCGCGAGGCCCAGTTTGTGAATCTGTTGGATGGAGACCTGAACTGGCCGGGGATCTACGATTCCATGGCGGCCATCGGCTACAAGGGTCCCGTGACGTTGGAAATCGCGGGTGGGGATCTGCAGTATCTCACCGATGTCAACAACCGCTTTGAGGCGATTCTGAAGGGGGCCACTTCGCTACGAGGCACAAAGAATTCCTAAGCCGCTTCGTAACGGAAGGTAGCAAGGACGCACTATGAAGAAATTCGTGATTGGACTGATTCTGGGCATCGTGATCTCGGTATTCGCCGGATTCGTGATCGTACTGGCGATGGCGCGCTTGGGCGACCGGGAGCCCACCGTGCCGGACAACACCGTGCTGCGGCTGTCCTTGAGCGGACCCATTGAGGAAATGGCTGCGCCCAGTTTTCCGCTGCCGGGCCAGCCGCCCTCCGGGCTCACCACCATTGAGGTGTGGAGCGCGCTACGCAAAGCGGCGGCTGACAGCCGGGTGAAGGCAGTGGTGCTGGAGATGCGCATGCCGTCGATGGGCTGGGGCACAGCGCAGGAGATTCGCGGCTCTCTGGAGAAGTTCAAGAAGGATTCCGGCAAGCCCGTCTATGCCTACCTGCGCATGCCGCGCATGGTGGACTATTACGTCGCCAGCGCAGCCGACAAGATCTATGCCAGCCCGGAAGACCTTGTGCTGATGCAGGGCATGCGCCTGGAGATCATGTACCTGAAGAACACGCTGGACAAAGTGGGCGTGACCATGGAGGTGGAGCACGCCGGACGCTATAAGGATGCGGGCGACCAGTACACCGAAACGAAGATGACGCCAGAAACCCGCGAGGTGCTGACGTCGCTGCTGGACGGGCTGTTCAACGAGTTCCTGACAACCGCGGGCGGTGCGCGCAACAAGAGCCCCGAAGAGATGACGGCCATCCTGGACCGTGGCCCCTTCACCGCCGCCAACGCCGTAAAGGAAGGGCTGTTTGACGGCGTCCGTCACGACCAGCAGTTGAAGGACGAGATCAAGGAAGAACTGAAGCTGGCCGAGTATAAAGAAACCGACGCCAAGAAATACCGGGCCATCAGTCCAGGATCCCTGGGCCTGACAGGGTCCACCAGCGTGGCATTCGTGGTGGCGCAGGGCAACATCATGCGCGGCAAGGCGGACAGCTTCACTGAGTCATCGATGATCGCCTCAGAGAGCGTCGCGGCTACGCTGCGCAGCGTGGCCAAGAACAATGACATTAAGGGCGTGGTGTTGCGCATTGATTCGCCGGGCGGGGACGCGGTGGCCTCTGACGAAATTCTGGAGGTGGTGCGGGAGCTCAGCGCCAAGAAGCCGGTGGTGATTTCCATGAGCAACCTGGCAGCTTCCGGGGGCTACTACATGGCGATGACGGGTGACCCGATTGTGGCCTATCCCTCTACCATTACCGGCTCCATCGGAGTGGTGTTCACCAAGCCCGTGCTGAAGGGCTTGTACAACAACCTGGGAATCACCAAGGACTCGTTGAGCCGGGGCAAGAACGCAGGCTTCCTGTCTGATTACGATGGGCTGGATGCCGCCGGGCGGGCGAACCTGAAGTCCCTGATTCAGGATATGTACGGGGCCTTCCTGAACGAAGTGGCTACGGGCCGTAAGCGTCCGGTGGAGGAGATCGCTCCCCTGGCTGAAGGGCGCGTCTGGCTGGGCAATCAGGCCCTGGAACGCGGCCTGCTGGATGAGCTGGGGGGCATCGATGTGGCCCTGGCCACGTTGAAGAAGAAAGCCGGCATCCCGGACGACGACAAGCTGAAGGTGATGGTGTATCCGGGGAAGAAGAGCTTCTTTG
>JALOKO010000344.1 GCA_025456495.1 Bryobacterales bacterium
AGTAGCTGTAGCCAATGGGGCGTTCGTCCCGGCACAGCACATTGCCCTGCAAGGCGTGCGCGTCAATGAACTGGCCTACAAGGTCAGAGGAGCCCTGGTAATCCCATAGGAGATCGGTGCGCCAGCGCTCCACCTCTTCCCGCAGCAGGGGCGCCAACTCGTGGAGTCCGAATTGGGGGAGGTCGAAGACTTCCAGGCTACTCTCGTAGCTGGCGTGCGGCATGATTGCATTATACGGCGGGCGCCAAGGTTACCGGCTGTGCCCGGGGAGGTGCGCCCGATGAGGCGCGGCTGTGCCCGAGGAGGTGCGGTTGTTGGACGACGAGGTGCGGCTATTCGCCGAGGAGGTGCAGCACCACCTTGCGGGTGTGTGGTGAGCGGCGGTGCTCCCAGAGGTAGATGCCCTGCCAGGCGCCCAGGGTGGGAAGACCATCGTCGACGGGGATGGAAAGCGATGTGGCGGAGAGGGCGCACTTGACGTGGGCAGGCATGTCGTCCGGTCCCTCAAGGGTGTGGATGTAGAGGGGGTCGCCTTCCGGAATCAGGCGGCGCAGGAAGGCCTGCAGATCGGTGCGGACATCCGGGTCAGCATTTTCCTGAATCAGTAGGGATGCCGAAGTGTGGCGGATGTAGATGGTAAGCAGGCCGCGATGAATGCCCGTGGAGCGGGTCCACCGCGTGACTTGGTCGGTGAATTCGTAGAGGTTGGGCCCCACCGTACGGAGGCTGATGCTGGTGAGGGCTTGGCGCATGCAAATCAAGGAGGCGGACCGCCAGGGAGTTGGCGGCCCGCTTCGGTATCGAAAGGCGCTATTCGTTGCGGGAAACCAGCAGGTTACCGTCTTCACCCAACTGGAACGTGCCCACAAAGGCGCTCATCTTGAAGGGGCTGCTCCAGGTGGTGTTCAGGCCCTTACCGGTGAAGCGGTGCTCCACGGTGAAGGCGGGCATGGCGTGGTCTACGCCGTTGGCCATGGGCGGGTAGACAGTGTCTTCGTGAGAGCAAACCTTGTCGGTGGCGCGGATGGCGCGTGTTTGCAGGTCCACCAGGGCGCCGGCCTTCAACGTTCCGACGCGGCTGTGGACATCGCCATTGGCGAAGTCCAGGTTAATCGATTCCACATTCACTGCGACCACCTCACCCACCAGCGGGCCGGCGAGTTGCCGGGCGAGTTGCTGGAGCGCCACCTGCTGCATAGCGTCGGCCTTCGCGTCCACGATCAGAACGGCCTTGCTGGGCAGGAAGTCCGTGTGGATGTCCCCAATGGTGCCGTTGGCGCGGACCACCGCAACCACGGAAAGGCCATCCAGGGAAACGCCGCCCAGGGCGCCCTTTTCCACCTTCCAGCCCATCACGCCAAGGTCACCCACCAGACCGACTTCGGAGTTGCGGAAGCACTGCCCGATATATACGTCGGCCGTACGGGCCTCCATGTACAGGCCCTGCAGACCTGCCTTGGCCATGCTGGCGGCCTGGCCGTGGTGATGATGATGTTGTTCATTGGAGGCATCGCCCGCGCGCAGCGGAAGCACAGCAAACAGAGCGATGGCAGCGGAAGTAAGCAGAATCCGAGTCATGGTACACCCCTCGTGATCAGTAGCAATCCCCATCGTGGGTGGCTGGTGGCGAGCGCCACTGGCCGTTCCCGGAAGCGATGTCCCAGCATCGCAAACCCGCACCGGGCCGTTGCTACCAGTCTAACGCTAGCGGGGTGGCAGTAGGGAACGGGACACAGTAGGGAACGGGTACGATGGCGCGCACTGCGGGGGAAAGACCGGATGTCAGCCCCCGGATTCGCCGTGACCCTACCTGGCGAGAGCCTGCATCTTCCGTGCACGGATTGCTGCGGGCGCCTTAACTGCTGGACTTTACTGCCCAGAGGTTGCGAAGGCTCTGCAGGAACAGGGCGTCGCTGCCCTCAGGGGCCGTGTGCGCCGCAAGTGCCCGAAGCGAACAGAAATCGCGATCTTCCACCGGACGCAGGGATGCGCGCCGGTCAGCTATGGGTTCCACGACGGGGACCGTGTCCTTCTTCCACGTTGGCAGGGAGAGGGCAGCGTGATAAGCCAGTTGAGCCATACGATTGTCCTTCTGAGCGTATAGTCCGCTGAGCGGCCGAAAGTTCTCAGGGAAAGTGCACCCGGGGTGCAAGAAAAATTGTACAAGTTGGAATAGTTTCAGGCAAGAAAATCGGAAATAGAGTCGTTCGCGAGCGGAAAGCGGAAAGCGCAAAAGCCATCGGGGGGGCAGTTGGGGAGCGCATTGCAATTCTGTAAAGCGTGCGCGCGAGGACCTCAGCCAGGGCATAAGTGCCTGCTACTGTACGGAGTTAGCGCGGGAGGCAAACAACAGCATGAACATGGCGGCACGGCATGGCGGAATTCGAAAGCGCGCGGGCAGGGCATTCGCTGAACAGGCGTTGTGGTGGAGGGAGATGCTGCGCCATCCACTGCAAACGGCATCGCTGGCCCCCAGTTCGCCGTTCCTGGCGACGCAGATTGCGAATTCCCTGGCGCTGGCTGAAGCGCAGGTGGTGGTGGAACTGGGGGTGGGCACGGGTAGCTTGACGCAGGCAATCCTGCCCCGGCTGCGGCCGGACGCCTCCTATATCGGACTGGACCGGAATGCGGACTTGCTGGCCGTTTGGAGAAAGCGCTTTCCGGGCCACCGGGCGATTCTGGGCGACGCTGCTGACTTGACGGCGCTCTGCGCGGAACAAGGCATCCAGTTAGGGCAGGTGTGCTGTATCGTCAGCGGATTGCCTTGGCCATCGTTTCCGCTGCCCCTGCAACAGCAGGCGCTGGGAGCGATTGCGGCCATGCTGCGGCCGGGTGGCCAGGTTGTGACCTTCGGCTATCACATCGGCCTCATGATGCCCAGCGGGCAGCGCTTTCACCGCATGTTGCCAACTCATTTCCAGCGGGTGGAGCGGCTTCCCTGGGAATGGCGCAACCTGCCTCCGGCATTCGTGGTGCGCTGCACGCGCGGTTGACGGACGAGAGCCGGCGGTTGCTGTTGTCCGCTGAGATGGGGTGCGTGGCGCAGAGCACGTTGCTGGTGGATAGCGCTGTAAGGGTGTGCGTGCTTGCTGTGGCCTTGAAACCTAGAGTCTGAATAGGAGTCCTGGGACCAACTGCGACACTCGGCTGAAAATGCTGGATACTCGTTGCATAGCGATACTCGTTGCATAGCGACACTCGTTGCATAGCGATACACTGTGCAGCAGGATTGGTTCTTGGGAAGTTGTCTCTCGCCCGGATAGAGGCTGGCCGCAACGAAAACGTGCTGTGGAAGACCCTTTTCGGGGGCGGCCATTCTGGGCACGGGTGGGTTGGTATACTCCTTTGGAACTGGACCGGGCCCCCGTTTTGCGATCATCCACGGGGTCTATGGGGCGACCCATCGTTTCTGCATTCTTGCCCGCCTCGGCGCGTATTGACCCAGGACGCCCGTTTCCATCTAGCCAAGACGATTATGGATTCCATCACTCAAGGTCGGCTGCTACAAAAACCAAGCGCAATGCTGGCAGTTATACTCCTTGGCGCCCTACTGTTGACCCTGGTCAGCTTAAGCGTTCACGTGCTCACCGGACAAAACGCTCTTCTCCGTGGTTGGGACGCGCAATATTACTACGGTCTCTCGCACAGTATGGTTTATGATGGCGACCTCGATATTACGAACGATATCGAGATGGCTAGTCGAAGCACTAGGGTCTCATTCGGAGAAGCGAGCCTTGTCCAATATGCAAAACGTAACGCGCAAGGAAGGATAACAAGCCCCTATGCTGCTGGTCTCTCACTACTCCAGTATCCCTGGTTGCAAATGGGCGTGTTGTTCAGGAAAATCTCTACCTTTATTGGAGTTTCGGCGACTTCAGATCCGCCCGGATACAGCGTTATTGAAATCGTCTGTGTAATGTACGGAAGTAACTGCTTTTTGATGCTGGGTTTGACAACACTGTGTGATATAGTCGGGATGTATTCTGGTAGCGTATTGGCGATCGTCTTAATTATATTCACTATTCTTGGAACTAATTTCGTCCAGTTCGTCTTAGTGTCGCCGTTTCTAAGTCATACATCTTCATTTACTCTCATCGCGCTTTGTATTTACGCACTCATCAAGCTGAATGAGAACCCGAAACAGCCGCTCTCGTACCTTCTGCTACTTGGAAGTTCGGCTGGCGCTCTTCTGTTAGTTCGCCCTCAGCAGGTGCTGAGTTGTCTAGTTTTCTTGCCTTTCCTGATCCACCTCGTCGTCAAATTTCCTTCCTACTGGAAGTACTATGCTGCTATGGCGTCTCTGGCGTTTGGCGCCATCGCGCTACATTTCTGGTTCGCCTATGCCCAGTTTGACCAGGTGGTTGTGAATCCGTACTCGTCCGGGGGCGGCGGATTTGACTGGATGCATCCTAAGTTTTCAGTTTTACTTACGCAGTGGAAGAGCGGCCTCTTTGTTCTACATCCCATTTCAATCCTCGCACTCATTGGGTTTCTGGTCGCATGGCGCCACATAAGTGGTCCGATATGGATGTTTCTGGGGGCCGCTGTTTTGCAGGTGTATGTGATTGCTTGCTGGAGCTCGCCGGATTCCGGTGCCGACTCTTTCGGTCCTAGATTGTGGAGCGAATGGTCGAGTTGTCTTGCCGTCGGCTTTTCCTATCTGCTTGTCTATAGCCGAACGAACTTAGCCCGGATTATTTTTGTTTCAACCGGGATATGCTGTGTGGGCTGGAGTCTTTCGCTATTTCGCATGCGTCACTCGCTGTCTGGCGTTCACTCTTTTGGCGATCTTCTGGGACTTGTATTTGGTTGATTACATGGGGAAAGTAGAGTGTGGGGATTGATTAGCTGGATTCAATTATGGTCGCGTCGTTCTGTTTGTCG
>JALOKO010000345.1 GCA_025456495.1 Bryobacterales bacterium
AAATGAGATCGCCGGGCTCCAGCGTGATATACCGCGAGGCAAAGGCCACGCAGCGGGCCGCGGAAAAAATGAGGTCGCTGGTTCGCTCGCTCTGCTTCAGTTCGCCATTCACCCGGGTCTCCAGAAGGAGGTCGTTGGGCAGCAGTCCGGCGACAATGCAGGGTCCGCAGGGCGCGAAGGTATCGCACCCTTTGGCGCGCCACCACTGGAGGTCTTTGTGTTCACCGCGCTGCCAGTAGCGATCGCTCACATCGTTGCCGATGGTGATGCCCAGCACGTAATCCATCGCCACCCACTCTGAGATGTTGCGCGCCCGCTCCCCCATCACCAGCACCATTTCCCCTTCGAAGTGGACATCGGTGGCGTCCAGAGGCAGGTATATCGGCTTGTCATTGGATTGCAACGCACTGGGGGGCTTGTAGAACAGTTCGGGTGCGTCCGGTTGGGGACGTCCATGAAGGTGGCTCTTGAAATTCCGCCCCACCGCCAGAATTTTCGATGGCTGGCAAGGCACCAGCAGGTCCACCTCATCGGGCTGCACCCAATGGTCAGTGGGCCTCCATTCCTGGAAGGGAGTTCCGGCAATGGCCTGGATCCCCTCGCTGTGCCAGATCCCGTAAGAGGACCCGATTCCTGTGGCGAAGCGGACGAACTTGGTGAGGCGCGAGGGCATACGTTCTAGAGTATCGAGGACCGGACGCGCTTCGCCTCCATGACATCAGAAAGCCTCCATGACATCAGAAAAAACGTCACAAACTGCGCCCTTATCGCCGCCGCCGCAACCGGCGCACAACAGCAACCAGTGGCGCGAGTCGCCGGAACCAACATCGCGGGACACGTTACGGTGGCAAACACTGGCGGGGTTGGACAAGCCGAGGTCCGGCTCGGCGGCTCCCACGAGCAGCCCGTCCAAGGGTCGGGGCGCGGGAAAAGGTGGGCAGGACTTCGCTAGTCGGGACGTTCTCCGCTTTGCCCAAGCAGCGCGCGCACAACGCCAGAAAGGGAAACCGTCACCCCCGGGATTCCCGAAAGGCTCCCCATCCAGGTCGGCTCGGCTCCAGGCTCTAGCCTACCCACGAGGTTGCCCTTGACGTGAACCTCGATATGAAGTTGGTGCTGTTCCACCACTGAGTCCAGGGCGGTCGGCGGGATCGGCAAAGACGCCAACAACTCACGTAGCACCGCGAGGGAGCTGGCATCTAGGGTTATCCTACTGCCATCCGCGGTGAGCTGAATCAACTCGGAGTCGTGAGCAATGGCGATGGAACCGTGGAAATCCAGCGCGGGCCTGCCGCTGCCCACCCGCGCCGGGACTGCATCGTTTTCCATGGGGCTAAGCGGCCTGCTGGTCGCGGGTTCGAATGCGCAGGGTACCGTTCATGCGCCACTTGGCATGGGTCGCGCTTTCGCTAGCGCCGCTGGGCACATGCAGTTCGAAGTTCTCGAACTCGTAAGTGATTTCAGCACCGCGGCCGGTGAGCTTGTCATACAGTCCAATGGCCAACTCGGGCCAGGTGCTCGTTTCTTGAGACATAGGTTCCTCCAGACGTTCAGGGTACGGGTATCCGTTGCACCGGCCCCGCTCCTGTGGGATGTTGCGTCGCTGAAGGAGCGCGTATTTATTTTCGGTGACACCAATCCGCGCCCAGGCGGGAGAGAGCAGTCCTCATCCGCCGAGGGGCTACTGGATGGTGGCATCAGCCGCAATGGGAAGATGGATTTCCACCAGCAAGCCTGGATTGGCATTGCGCGCAACAATGCTGCCACCGTGCAGTTCCACGGCGCGACGGGCGATGGAAAGCCCCAGCCCGCTGCCACCCTGCCTCCGGTTGCGATCGTCTTCCACGCGAAAGAACGGATCGAAGATACGCGCCAACGCCTCAATCGGCACGCCCGGGCCGAAATCGCGCACTTGGATCAGCACGGCGTCGTCCTGGCGTAGGCAATCCACTTGGACCGCGGAACCTTGCGGCGCAAAGCGCAGCGCATTGCGGATGACGTTCTCAGCAGCGCGGCGCAAAAGCTCGGCATCGCCCCGCACCAGCAACTCGTCCTCTGGTTTGTAGGCGATTTCTACGCTCCGTTCGCGGGCCTCAAAGCTGCAATCGTTCACGATCTCCTGCATCAGCGGCTGCAGGTTCATGGGCTCCCGGCGAACATGGCTGGGGTCGCCTTCGGCGCGCGTCACCTCCAACAACCCCCCGATCAACTGGTTCAGGCGCTCGGTTTCGCGGCGGATCTGCAGGCGCGCCGCATCGCGCTCGTCCGGTTCATCCAGCAGTTCCGTGGCCACGCTCAAGCGCGCCAGGGGACTACGCAGTTCATGCGAGATATCCGCCAGCAGGCGACGCTCAGCGCTTAATAGGGTCTGGATGTGATCGGCCATCTGGTCAAAGGCCCGCGCCAGGCGTCCGAACTCGTCCCGCCTCTTGCTATTCAGACGCAGTTCCAGGTTTCCCGTCCCGTATTGCTCCACCGCGCGCTGCATCAGACGCAAGGGTCGCGACACATAGGCCGCCAGGCCAAAGCACAACAGGATGGCGGCTCCCACAATCCAGAAGTTCTGCGGCGACAGCCACCACGTATACTGCGGCTCATCCCGCGATGACATCACCATACGGTAAGGACCCTTGCTCACCACACGCATCGGCGGTGGACCCGCCCGCAACAGGAAGGGCAGCCAGGGACGCGCCCCCATCTCTCCGCGCGGCGGCGGCAGCACGCGCACTTCCCCGGTGAGCAGGTCGCGTCCATCGCCATCTACAATCGCCACGTCATTGCGAATCGCGTCGCCGAACCGTTGCAGGTAGCGCCGCAGGCCGTCGTCCCCTTGGTGCTTCCGCACTTCCAGCGCCAGTTCCAGATGGAACATCGGGAAATTGCCCCGCTGCGGCGCCTCGCGGATTTGCAGTGCGGTAATCACAGACAGGCCGATGAAGATCACCACCAGCGTGAGCCCAAACCATGCCAGAATCTTGGCGAACAGCGTATTCATGTCAACCCCCTCCCGCTAGTCCGCATCCTTGGCATCCAGGCAGAACTGGTAACCCACTCCTCGCACCGTTTTGATCAGTAACCGCCCAAACTCCAGCTTGCGCCGGATGTGGCTGATGTGGACATTCACGGATTGGTCAAAGCCGCTGGCCTTGCGGTCGTACAGACTTTCGACGATGGCGTCCCGTGACAACACCCGACCGGCGGCGCGCATCAGCAACTCCAGAATGTCGAACTCGATGGTGGTGAACTCCACCTTGCGTCCATCCACGGTTACCGCGCGCGAGGCTGGGTCCAGCACCACCCCATTCACCTCAAGACGGGAAGACTGCTGCACGCTGCGCGGTTCCAGTCGGCGGAAAATGGCCTTGATGCGGGCCACCAGCTCATGCGGGTTGAACGGCTTTGGCAGATAGTCATCGGCGCCCAGTTCCAGGCCGGTTATCCGGTCAATATCCTGCCCGCGCGCCGTCAGCATAATCACCGGAATGCGGCTCTTTTCGCGTAGCTTACGCAGCACGCTGAAGCCGTCCAAGCCAGGCAGCATCACGTCCAACACCACCAGGTCGTATCGTCCGGCCAGGGCCTCGGCCAGGCCCGCGTCGCCATCGGCAATGGCGGTGACGTGGAAGTCTTCCTTTCGTAGGAAACGCCCCACCAGTGCGGTCAACTCCACATCGTCATCGATTACCAGAATCTCCACGCCCTGACTGTAGCACGCACCCCCGGCCAGGTTACATAAAGATTCGTAAAGCGCAATTCACCATTCTTCACCCCACGCACACGCCCCGTTTAGGTTCCGCTCCTAGCCTTGAACTAGCTCCCCAAACGCTGTGCTTTCGGGGGATTTGGTTCCAGGCAGACACACTCAGGAGGCCTCTCATGCGGCGATACTTCGTTGTTGCTTTGTTGTTTACCATCGTGCTGGCGCTGTTCATCGTCCAGCCAGCCGCCGGACAGGCAAGTTCCGGCGGAAAGACCGCCCCCACAACCCTGGAAGGCGCAGTTCTGGACGCCACCCAGGGCTCGATTCCTGGTGCGTCGCTGGTGCTGCTGCCCGCGCAGGGCCAGCCGCTGGCGGCCGAGACGGACGCATTGGGCGCGTATGTGTTCCCCAACCTGACGCCCGGCGATTACCGCTTGCAAGTCACCAGCACCGGCTTCCAACCTGTGGAATTGCCATCGCTACGCATCCTCTCGGGCGTCAATCGCCGCAACTTCACGCTGGCCGTCTTCCTCACCAAACAGGAAGTGACCGTGGAGGCTGATCCCGTGGATTCCGTCAGCGTGGACATGGCCTCAAACGCCAGCGCGCTGGTGCTGAAAGAGCAGCAATTGCAGGCCCTCTCCGATGACCCGGATGCGCTGGCCAACGAACTGCAAGCCCTCGCTGGTCCAGGCGCCGGACCCAACAGCGGCGCCCAGGTTTTCGTCGATGGATTCAGCGGCGGACGCGTCCCCCCCAAGAGCTCCATTCGGGAGGTGCGCATCAACCGCGATCCCTATTCGGCCGAGTTTGACCGGCCAGGCTTCGGCCGCATCGAGATCCTCACCAAGCCCGGCAGCGACCAATTGCGTGGGCAGGCCTTCTTCAATTTCAGCGACGAAAGCCTGAACTCCCGCAACCCCTTCGCAGTGAACCGCGCCCCTTACCAGGCACGGAACTTCGGAGGCAACCTGGGAGGCCCCATCACCAGGAAGGCCTCGTTCTTTCTTGACTTTGAGCGGCGCGAAATTGACGACAACGCCGTGGTGAACGCCACTACCCTGGATAGCCTGTTTCAGCCCGTTACCCTGCAGCAGGCGTTCGTCACGCCGCAGCGGCGCGGCACCGGTACAGCCCGCTTTGACTATGCACTAAACGACAGGAACACCTTGGTGGGTC
>JALOKO010000346.1 GCA_025456495.1 Bryobacterales bacterium
AAGGTCATTCTAGCGAACCCGTTCCCGGTTCCATCATTCAGTTCCTGTTGCATCGGGTTGGGGAAGGTTGCATGGGGTTTGGGAATGTCGGATAGGGTTAGTAGGCGTTGCATCGCGGCAGTGTGGGAGAGGTGTTGCACGTAGCGTGCCGATTTGGCCGTGTCGCGACGGGCTGCGGGCCGTGATGTGCAGTTGGCGTGTAACGGCGACGGGCGGAGGTTGCCAGGAATCGCGGCGGCAGCCGTGGTTGGGCGTAAGCTTTGCGTGCCGCCGAGGCGAGCGCGGGTAAATGTTACGCAGCGTCCGTGGCGAAGGGTCTTTCGCGAGGCGGTCGTTTTCCCTTGCCATTGAGGGAAGGCGTGCATTTCGCCCAGGATGCCCACAGTGGCATGGCAATTGCTACGACGAAGGGTGCTGTGACGATGGGGAACTGCCGGGGATGCGTCCGGGACGCGTCAGTGCCATGATGGAGCACAGACGGCGGAATCCGCGATTCGGTATTGATCGAGAAGGGAAGACGGGATGATGCTACGACAAACACTGGTTTCCAGCACACGTACCTGGCTGATGGCCGGGGCGATGGGATTACTGCTGCTGAGCGTTTCCTGCGGCAAGACTGAGCAACCGGCGACGGGCGCCGATGGCGCGCAACCGGGCGAGGCCGTCACGGCCGACGCGCAACCGGGTGCTGGCGGGGCGAATGGCGCTGGCGGAACCGCGCTGACGGGTGGCGCGGCTCCGGCGGTGGGTGGTGGCGCAAGGACACGACCGGCGCAGACCGGCTCAACGGGCGCGGCCCCGGCAGGCAATGCCGCCACGAGTTCCGGCACTTCGGGCTGGGGCGACCAAACCAGACCCGCCCAGCCCGCGCCACCGGTTGCGAAGACCTATACGCTGCCCGCCGGGGCGGCCCTTCGCGTGCGTACCACGTCCACGATGTCCACCAAGAGCCTGGAAAGCGGTGCGCCCTTTGCCGGATCCCTGGCCGAAGCGTTGGAAGTGGACGGCAAAGTGATTGCGGAGCGTGGTGCGAACGTGACCGGAACGGTGCTGAATTCTGACCCTGGCGGTCGTGTGAAGGGCCGGGCCATGCTGCAGGTGGCGGTGACGCGCGTGCAGTTGGTGAACGGGGAAATGGCGAACGTAGATACCACGGCGTATGAGCAATTGGCCAAGGCCAGCACGAAGAAGGACGCCGCGAAGATCGCCATTGGCTCGGGCGTGGGCGCGGCCATCGGGGCCATTGCCGGGGGAGGCAAGGGGGCGGCCATCGGCGCTGGCGTTGGTGCCGGCGCGGGCACGGGTACGGTGCTGGCCACCCGGGGCGATCCGGCCGTGATTCCCGCGGAATCGGTATTGACCTTTACCACCCAGGGGCCTGTCTCAGTGACCTTGCCCTAAGTGACCCGCCGGGGGCGCGGAGCACTGCCGCCGTGCCCCCCGGTGGAAGCCACTCCCATGGAGGTAGTACGATATGGGTTTGCCTTCATGGAAGCGCTGTTAAACATGCTGGAAGCCGGTTCGCCGGAGTGGACCCTCGCGGCGACGCTGGATCCACAACGGATTCCCCGGCACATCGCCGTCATCATGGATGGCAACGGACGTTGGGCCAACCAGCGCAGCCTGCCCCGTGTGGCTGGCCACAAAGCGGGCATGAGCGCCGTGCGCGGAGTGGTGGAGCACTGCGCCCGCCTGGGTGTGGGCGCGCTGACGCTGTACGCCTTTTCCGTGGAAAACTGGAAGCGTCCGCGCACGGAGGTGGAAACCCTCTGGCGCTTGCTGCGCTTCTACGTGGACCACGAACTGCCGAAGCTGGCCCAAAACGGCATCCGCATCCGCACCATGGGACGTACGGATGCGCTTCCCCGGGATGTAGCGCGCGACCTGCAGCGCTGTGTGACCACTACGGCGGCCAATCGCGGCATGATCGTGAATATCGCCATCAACTACGGCGGTCGCACTGAGATTGTGGATGCCGTGAATCAAGCCCTGGCCCAAGCGAAGGCGAGCGGCAACCTGGAGACCCTGGAGTTTACCGAGGATCTCATTCAGCGAAACCTGTACAGCCGGGATTTGCCTGACCCGGACCTGTTGATTCGAACCTCTGGCGAATGGCGCATCAGCAATTTTTTGCTGTGGCAGTTGGCGTACACCGAAATCTATGTAACCCGCACCTATTGGCCGGATTTCGGACTGTGCGAATTGCTGGAAGCCATTCAGGACTTTCAGAAGCGTGATCGCCGCTTTGGAGCGGTCCATCGCGATCCGGTGGACGCCTCCGCGGAGGTGGTGGACGACCTGCTGGGCGTGCCGTCGCGATGAAGCGTGTCCTCACTGCGCTGGTGCTGGCGCCTCTTGCCATGGGGGTGATCTTCAGCGGACAGTTCTGGCTGCTGCAACTGATTGTCGCCGCCATCGCCACGCTGTGCGCCGTGGAGTTCCGCAACCTCATTGGACACTTCCAGTTTGAAAAACCACTGGCGACGGGACTGGGAATTGGACTGTGCCTGCTGCTGCTGCCCTTGCCCTACGCCTTTCCTGTGCTGATGGTGGGGACGCTGCTGATGCTGGCGCTGATGTTGCGCAGCCGGGAAATGCGGCTGACGCTGCCCTCAGCGGGCGCGGCGATGCTGGGCATCATCTATATCTTTGGAAGTTGGAAAGCGGCACTGCTGCTGTGGCGCATGGATCCCCACTGGTTGCTGTTGGCGCTGGCCATCAACTGGGTGGGCGATTCGGCGGCGCTGGCGGTGGGGCGGCTGATTGGCCGGCACAAGATGGCGCCCGTCATCAGTCCGGCGAAAAGCTGGGAAGGGGCGGCGGGTTCCCTGGTGGTGAGTTCGGCGCTGGCGGTGGTCTATATCCAGTGGTTTTCGCCGGAAACGCCCCTAACGCTGGCTTTGGTGCTCTCCGCCTTCGCCAATATGGCCGGGCAGGTGGGGGACCTGGCCGAAAGCGCGTTGAAGCGAGGCGCGGGCGTCAAGGATAGCGGCGCGATGCTGCCCGGGCACGGCGGATGGCTTGACCGGCTGGATAGTTCGTTGTTCTCGATGCCGGTGGTGTACACCGTGCTGCTGACCGCGCAGTTGTTCCGCGACGGCTTCTAGCGGGCCGCGCGCGCCGTGTTGCCCGAATGGCGTAGCGCGTTGCCCGAATGGCGTAGCGCGTTGCCCGAGTGGCGTAGCGCGTTGCCCGAATGGCGTAGCGCCTTGCCGGTGTTGCGCAAGGTGGCTTCCAGGGATTCGCGCGGCAGACTGCGAATGATGGGCGACACCATCCAGGCGACGGCGCTGGGGACGTCGCGCGAAAGGGAAATCGCACGGCACTCCGCCCACACCCCCGCGGGGGTCTGCTTCCACAGCCAGTAGGCATGCAGACGCCACAGAAAGCCCTGGCCCTGGCCGTCTGGCAGCACGCGCTCATCCGCTTCGCCGGGCTGTTCCACTTCGCGGATGCTGGTGGAGTGCGAAAGGCTGTAGCCGGTGGTGGGGTTCACCTCAACGAACCAGTTCTGGTATTCGGCGTCCAGGATGACGGTGAGCACTTTCTTTTTGCGAAGGCGCAGGAAGCTGCGTAGTTCCGGGCCATTGGCGGATAGCAGCCGGCTGTCGATGACCTCCGGCGCGTAGTATTCCTTGTGCCGCGGGTAATCCTTGAGGACCGCCATCAGGCCCTGGGCGGTGGCGCCCGGAAGGAAGGCGCGCCCGGTCCAATCGTGGAGGAACGAGCTTCCTACGCGGCTGGGATTGTCGGCCGCTTCACTGAACACTTTTACGTCACCGGCGGGTGTGGGTTGGGCGGGAAATCCCACGGTGGGTGAGGAGACTGCGCGACGCTGCAGCGCTTCCTCGGCTTGCTTGGCGTAGGCCAGAAAGGCCTCCCGATCCGCGGGGGTGAGCGTGGCTGCCGTTGCCCCTGTGGGGCTTAGCAAGATGGGAAGCGTGGCCAGCATCCGCCTTCGCGTGACGCGACCAGCAGGAGCGGGTGGGGTAGGGCGACTGGCTTGGTGCATTTTCCTCCATAATGGCAGACGGCGCGGGCCTGCCACGCTGAAGGACGCGGCGGCGGAACTTCTGATTTCATTCCACCGTCTAATGGCATGGATCCCGACGGCATCGGAATGACGGTGTCGGCCACCGGCGTTCCTGGAACAGCAGCGGGGCCTGCAGGGCGGTGGGGGAAGCGAATCCCCGATTTGTGAGGGACCCGCTTGGCGCAAAAGTGAGAATAAGCTATCATCAAATAAGGTTGTGACGGCGTCGTCGCTGTCGCCTTCGCTGAGCCCGGATTGCCCATGATTGCGAATTTGCTGAAGAGCTTCCATCGAGCGCTGATCGCCGCCACGTTGGTGTTCGCCAGTGTGTACGTGGTGCTGGCGCTGTGGCAGGGCGGGGCCAGCCGGGCCGATGCTGAGCACCTCAACCAGATGATGCAGCAATCCCTGGCCGGAACAGTGGATGACGCCGGGGCGACGCTGGGGTGGGGAGACCTGTTGCGGCATGGGGAGCGACGGGATGGCGAAGGCGTGTCGCTGGTAGGCCGGATGGAAGGCAAGACGGTGCGCATGGCCGGGTACATGGTGCCCCTGGATGGCGCCGCCTACCGCACCACGGAGTTTTTGCTGGTGCCTTATTATGGAGCCTGCATTCACGTGCCGCCGCCACCGCCGCATCAGATTGTGCATGGCAAGGCGGTCCCGGCCGAAGGCTTCCCGCTGGAAATTCAGAAGCCGGTGTGGGTGGAGGGGGTATTCTCCTTGCTGCCCAAACAGAGTATGTACGGAGAAGCGAGTTTTTCGATGGAGGTGAGGGATGTTCAGGTATTTCAGCAGTAAGGCGGCGGTGCTGGGAGTGCTGGCG
>JALOKO010000347.1 GCA_025456495.1 Bryobacterales bacterium
TCGCCTGGGCGCGGGCGTTGTCGCTTCCGTGCGCCTTCAGCGTACCCCAGCAGCGGGAGCAGAGTGGAAGCCCATCGTAATCAGTGAGAATAGTTTTGGATTGTGCCGTTGTGACGCGTTGTGCCGTTTCATTTGCGGGCGCTCACGCGAAAATGTGCACCTGACTCGGCGCCCCAGCAGCGGGAGAGCCCATCCTCAGCAGATGGGAAGCAAGGAGACTGAAGCATGAAGAAGAAGACGCAAGCGGTACCGCCGCGGGCAGGGTTCCAGGGCGAATTTGGCGCGTTCAGCCAACAAGCGGCGGAGAAGCTTCTGGGAGAGCAGGCCCAGACCACCCCTTTCCCCAGCTTTACCGCGGTCTTTGATGCGCTGCAGGCGGGGGACCTGCAATATGCGGTGATCCCGATGGAGAATACGCTTCACGGGTCAGTCCATGAAAACTATGACCACTTGCTGCGGTATGGGTGCCGGATACTGGCCGAGACCACCATTCGCATCAATCACAACCTGATGGCTCCGCCGGGCGTGAGTTTCAAGCAGGTACGGAAGGTCTACTCGCACCCGGTGGCGCTGAACCAGTGCCTGGATTTTTTCCGGGAGCATCCTGAGCTGGAAAAGGCGCCTCATTACGACACGGCGGGTAGTGCGCGGATGATCATGGCGGAGGGGAAGGGGGAGAGCGCGGCGATTGCGTCAGCGCGTGCCGCGGAGATCTATGGCGCCCGCATCCTGAAGCGATCCATTGAGGATGATCGGCAGAACTTCACGCGGTTCTTTCTTCTGGGAGACGAACGAGCGGAAAAGCCGCTTCCCCCGACGGGAAAAGCCAATGAAGGACGCAAGCCGGTGGCCTGGAAAACCTCTGTGGTGTTCAGCGTGCCCAACACACCGGGCAGTCTCTTCCGATGCATGAGCGCGTTTGCTCTGCGCGACCTCAGCCTGACCAAGGTGGAATCGCGGCCGCTGCGGGGCAAACCCTTCGACTATCTGTTCTATCTGGATTTCCTGGGGAGGGTAGGGGAAACCGCCACGGACAACGCCATCCGCCACTTGACGGAACTGGCGGACATGCTGAAGGTGCTTGGCAGCTATCCTCGGGGGGATGTTTAGGGCCGCACTGCTATTCCGGCGCGTAGCGCACTGACATTCTGGCGCGCAGACTGTGGCGCGTGTATCCAGGCGCGTGTATCCAGGCGCGGATGTCCAGGTGCGGATGTCCAGGTGCGGATGTCCTGGGAGGTTTTCATCCTGGGACATTGGGCATCGGGCTTGCCGCCACCGCGTCCTGGGATTTCATGGCATTCTAATTACAGTTGCGCCGCGGTGGGCGCAGGAGGAAATTCAGAGAAAGAGGTCGAAAAGTGAGAATCATCTCTTTGCTGCCTAGTGGGACCGAAGTGGTGGCTGCCTTGGGGTTAGCCCAGCACATGGTGGCGCGGTCGCACGCCTGCGATTATCCGAAGGAAATCGTCCACCTGCCGCCCTGCACGATTCCCGCCCGTGGGGCGAGTGGCGTGGATCTGCCGGCCAGCGGACAGGCTCGCTGCAAGGAACAGCGAGCGTTGAGCGTCTTCCAGGTGGACTGGGGACTGTTGCAGGGGCTGAAGCCAACGCATGTGGTGACGCAGACGCTGTGCCGGCAGTGCGCGGTGACGGCCGATGAGGTGCGGGATGCTTTACGGGAAGACCTGCGCGCCGGGGTGGAACTGATTTGCTTTGAGTCCCTGAGTCTGGATGGGGTGGTGGCGGAGATCGAGATGGCCGGGCGCAGTCTGGGCTGTGCGGAGCGAGGGGAGGCGTTGGCCCAGCAGATGCGCGCGAGGCTGCTGCGATCGAGGGACCGCGAGTCTGTGCGGCCGCCGGAAGCCAAGCCCCGGGTAGCATGCCTGGACTGGCTGGAGCCGTTGATGGTGGCAGGCAACTGGATGCCGGAAATGGTGAGGCTGGCGGGAGGGCGCCCCGCGGGTGGCGGCGATGGCGTCCATTCGGGATGGATGCAGTGGGAGGAACTGGCGGCGGCCGATCCCGATGTGATTGTGGCCATGCCCTGCGGATTCTCGCTGGAGCAATCGCGCGATGCCCTGCACAAGGTGGCGCGGCGGCCGCAATGGCAGCAATTGCGCGCAGTGCGGGAAGGGAGGGTCTACGCTGCAGATGGTAGCCAGTTCTTTAACCGCCCCGGCCCGCGGTTAGTGGATTCGCTGGAGATTCTGGAGCAGATTTTAGGGACCAGCGAGGGGGGCCAACGTCATCAGGGTATCCACTGGCTGCATCTGCCGGCGACAGCGGCTTAGTACGGAAAGGCCGCGTACTAAGGAAAGAATCCGGCCGGATTCCAACGGACAGTATAAAGTTCAACGAAATTGCCGCGCTCAGCAGCCGATGAGATACCAAGCGGTGAATTGCAGGGCAAGCCTGCGCGGAGACCGCTTGGAGTCGCCCATGGAACGAATAGCGGTAGAAGAAGTCAGCCGGGAACAGCGCATGGCCAGCGCGATGGTGGACCTGAAGCCGGAGGCTGTGGCTGTCCAGAACAGTGAATTGGTGCAAGCCGTACGCGCGGTGAACGCCGCCGAGCTTTTCGGGGGCGAGAGCGAACTCACGTTTGTGATTGACCGGCGCACGAAGATGGCGCTGGTGCGGGTGATCGACAAGGAATCCGGGGAAGTGGTGCGGCAATTCCCCCCGGAATACATCCTTGCGCTCAGCGAAGAGCTGAGTAGGCTCATGAACGGAGGGGATTCCGCCGATCTGTCCACTGCGGACCCGTTCCGGTAAGGGAGTCGGCAGTGGGCGTGCGCGCGACACGGTGGGCAACCTGCCACGACGGGGACAGACTTGAGGGGTGCTTCCCCTCCAGGAGAGGTTTCGGGGATGGCATTGCAGCACGAAGATGCATACTTGGAGAGCCGTGTGTACGCGGCGACTCCGGCGGAGTTGATTCAACTGTTGTATGAGACAGCACTGGATGCGGTGCGTGAGGCGATCCAGGCGGATGATCCGGCGCAATTACCCGCCCGGGCGCGCGCGATCAGCAAAGCCAGCAGTTGCGTGATGGAACTGGCGGGCAGCCTGAATCTGGAGCTTGGCGGTGAACTCGGGTTACGCCTGTCGGCGCTGTACGAGTACCTGCTGCATGAGTTGCTTGAGGCGAGCGCACGGCGCAACAACGGGTCGCTAGCCAGTTGCGAGCGCGTGCTGCAGTCCTTGATGGAGGGCTGGAGTCTGGCGATGGGGCGGATGGGAGAGGCGGGCCCCGAGATTCACGGCAGCACGGCAAACGGCATCCCGGAAGCCATCGCGAATACGCCAGCGCTGGTGCGGGCGGCAACGCAAGCCAGCCTGGACCTGGATGAGGCGACCGCGGATGATCTGGTGGGGGAGCGGGCCAGTTGGTGCGCCTGACAGCGCCAAGATCGGGCGGTGGCGCCAAGATCGGGCGGTGGCGCCAAGATCGGGCGGTGGCGCCAAGATCGGGCGCGGGCGCCAAGATCGGGCTAGGGCGCTGAGGGATGCCCCCAACGCGGTGGAGCCGGGGTTAGGGCGCGGACGGCGTGGCCGTCGCGTCGCCATCGCCAGTTGCTGTGACGGACTCCGTCGGCGTTCCTGCGCCCAGCGCTGTTGACACCGCGCGGAACGCTTTGCCCAATGCACTTCCGGTGGCGCGCTTGCTGGTTTTTAGCGCCTTGCCACTGTGTTTGCCCCCGGCAGCGACGCCGTCCAGGGTTTCCCCGCCCGCAAGAATGGTTGCCCGCATGGGAGCCAGCGCGCGATTGACCGCCACAATCTCGCCGTCGCGGGCGTGGTGTATCTGCGCGATGACGCTGGCAGTGAAGAGGGGCTTCATCTTGGAGGCTAGTGGCCATTGGCCCGCGGCGATCCAGGCGGACCCGTTGAGTGGGTGCTGCAACTCGCCCAGATTGATGACCTCGGGTACCACCAAGGGCAGCATGTCGGGGCAGGAGTCTCCCCCACAGCCCAGGCGGCAGCGCCGGTGGGAGAGGTAGGAAGCGTGCTTGCCCGTGGACACCCAGACCTCCGGGCCTGTCCATTCGGCCACCAACGATTCAGCGCGCGCACCGTGGCTGACGTCGCACACGGTGCCCTGATGGCCGGCGGCGAACCAGTAGAGGGCACGCCAACGCCATGAGGGCTCATCCGCGGCGCGCAGGATGGGGAACACGGGACCGTCGGCAGTGCCCGGGATTGGCACGAACTCCACGAGTGCGGCAACCTGCTCTACATCCAAGAGGTGGGAGAACCGGCCGCAGTCCTTACCCCACAGGTGGTAATAGCGTAACTCGATGCGAAGGGCGCCGGGCTGCGCGTGGGACGGGGATGCCTGCCCGTAGATGGCGCCATCCTGCCGCAGGACACGGGGCGAGGCTTGGCCGGGAAGGAAGCGGGAGGGGCGCAGATCGCAGTCCCCCGCGCTGACGTGGAATCGGGGCAGGAAGCGTTCCAGCAATGCCTGCTCCAGGGAATCAGGGAGTCCATCGGCATCCGCATCGGCGTGGGGACCCGTTGAGAGCGCCTGATCTGGGCTCGCCTGGCTGGCCTGCTGCGCCGGAAGGGCAAGCACCAGGACCAGCAGCAGACAAAAGAACGGCATGGCCCCATGGTAGCGCGGTAAGCCGGACGATGCCGCTGGTGGCTGGGCCATTGGGCTGGGGATGGGGCTTGCCGACGGGGAGATGGGCCGTTGGCGCTTTCCCGCGCGGTGAGTGCCAATGCTGTGGATTACTGGACCTGGCGATAGGTGAAGTCGCTCACGCCCACGTTTCCTTTGCCTCGATCACGTCCGCGCACAAAGATGCCGGGCTTCAGGGCGTTGAAACCTGC
>JALOKO010000348.1 GCA_025456495.1 Bryobacterales bacterium
CCCGATGGCACGAACAACTTGCCCACCCCGGATGGACCATCGGACGGTCCCCCAATCACCCACACGCTGATCGACCTGGGCGTGCGCCGCTTTGCGATCACCGATGGGCACTTGGACTTCGTTGGCCAGCAGACCCCCTTGCACCTGAAAGGTGAGGACCTGGATCTCTCGTTGGGCTTTCTGGAGTCGCGTGAACGTTATCAAGGACGCATCGCCGCAAGTAGCATCAGTTTAGAGACAAGCGCGTTGGAGCCTGTTCCCTTTGCATTCGAAAGCGAATTGGCACTGGAGCGCGATCAATTGGAGATGACCAACGGTCGGCTGGCCTATCGCGAAAGTCAGCTTTCGTTCTCTTCCACGGTCACCAACTTTGCAGCGCCAGAAATTCAAGTGCCGTTTGAGGGCAGCCTGCGCGTCGCGGACGTCCAGCGCGAATTCGGCTTGCCGGTGGAACCGGTCGGCAATGTGGACGCAACGGGCGAATTTCGATTCTCGGCAGGCGTCTGGAGCTTGAACGGACAGGCACGGGGGCGCGGACTGGCGCTTCGTAGCGGAGCGCTGCGGGTGGCCGATGTGGCCCTTGCCTCCAGGCTGTCATTGCGCGAAAACTCCTTCGTGTTTGAGGACCTGGAGGTGGATGCCCTGGGCGGAAAGATCGTTGGCAGCGCTTCCTTCCTGCGGGGGAACCTGCTGGAAACAAAGGCGACTCTTGCCGGGTTAGGGCTGGATCGTCTGTCCCGCGCCGGTGGCATGGGCGAGTTGGATTATCACTCCCAGGTTTCCGGCGACCTCCGGCTGCGCGCCGAGTTCGGGCCGAAAGGAATGACCCGAAGTGAAGCCGAAGCGGCCCTGCTGCTGCGTCCCACCGAGGGTGAGCGCCCGCTCTCCGGTGAGGTGAACGTTGCGTTTACCTCACGGGACGGCATGTTGCGTTTCCGGGATTCGCTGCTGGAGTTGCCACAGTCGCATGTCCGCGTGGATGGCGACCTCTCCGAAGGACTGCGGCTGGAGGCCGCCACCCGATCCCTAGGGGATTTCCTTCCTGCGCTGGCGCTGGTTTCTGAACAGCCGGAGTCCCTGCTGCCCATCAGTCTGGGCACGAACGGAGAACTGGGGTTCCGTGGAATCGTGAGTGGTACCTGGCAAAATCCTTCCATTACGGGCGATCTGCGCGGCAAACGGCTTCGATATGAAGATCGCTCGCTGGATGCGGTTAACCTTCGTCTGGTGGCGCGCCGGGATCATCTGGCCGTCGAGGACCTGTTGCTGAACCACGGAGATGTTGAGGGGAAAGGGAACCTCACCCTCGCGCTGGATGCATGGACGCCACAGAAGAATGCGCCGCTGCGGGGCGATCTTGAGCTGAGAGCGTCGTCGCTGCGCACGATTCTGGCCGAAGCCGGGCAGCAGGATCTACCGGTGAACGGAAGCCTGACTGCGGGTTTGGAAGTACGCGGCAGCCTTGCATCGCCGGAGGCGACCTTGCAGGTGCAAGTGCGCGACGGTGCCGCCTACCAGGAGCAGTTTGACGAATTCGCCGTGGATGCGGTGTATTCCACAGGGCGACTTCAGGTCACCGATGCGCATGTCTGGCGCGGCAAGGGGAGGCTGGAACTCAGCGCGGAGTACCTCCATCCGGACAACGACTTTCGCTCCGGCACCGCGACCGTCCGAGGGAGCTTGCGCGATTTCCGCCTACGGGACTTCAAGGCCTGGCAGTCCAAGGAACTGGAGGCGGATGCTCGTCTGCAAGGCGAGGCCGCCCTGCGCCTCCGGGTTGCGGGTGACGCCGTTCAGGCCGAAGATATCCGGGCGGACCTGCAACTTCAAGGGATTGAGTATGCCGGGAAGCCCGCCGGGGAGATCGGTCTTCGCATTCGCACGGAATCCGGACAGGCTGTCGCCCGGCTGCAGGGCAAGCTGGCGGATTCGGCGCTGGACGGCGAAGCCACGGTAGAGCTTCAAGGCGACTACCCGGTTGCGGGGAAACTGGCGCTAAACCGGCTTACCTTGGATTCAGTTCGCGGTTGGCTTCCGACATCGATGAGCCAGGAGAACCTGCCCGTGTCGATGCTGCTGGTAGGCAACAGCACCTTCTCCGGTCCGCTGGCAAATCCGGAATCCATCCGTGCATCGTTCGTGGTGGATGAGCTGCGTCTGGCGCGTATGCTAACGGGCGCCAGGACATTGAATCAGGAACGCCCGTTTGAGCTCACTAATTCCCGCCCAATTCGCTTCCAGTGGGATGGACGCAGTCTGCAGGTGGTGGACGCCACCATTGCCGGGACCGGAACTTCCCTGACGCTGGCAGGGTCCGTCACCCCCTCCAGTGAGCGTCAGCAAATGAACCTTCGCGCGCGCGGCGACCTGAACTTCCGTGTGTTCAATGCGTTCGAGCCTTCGCTGGCGGCGGGGGGAAGCTCTGAGCTGGACCTCTCTGTCAAGGGAACCTTCGCCAATCCAGACCTTTACGGCACCCTGGACCTGAAGGATGCCTCCATCTATCTCACGGGGGTTCCGAACGGACTGGACAAGGTGAATGGCCGGATATTCCTGTATCGGGACCGTGCAACCATTGAGGAAATTACGGCGCAATCCGGTGGCGGCGAGCTCACCTTCAGCGGCTTTGTCAGTTATGTGTCGGGCGCGCCTACCTTTCGGCTCAGCTTCCGTGGCGAAGATGTACGGGTGCGCTATCCGCCCGGAGTGAGCACGTCTGCCAATGCGGCGCTGGAACTGACGGGATCCACTGAGCAGAGCATCCTTTCAGGGGTGGTCAGCATTACGCGCGCCGCGGTGAATCCTCGCAGCGACTTGGCCAGCATCCTGAGTTCCTCCGCAAAACCGGTGGCCACCCCGTCCGCCAACCAGAACGAGTTCCTGCGCAATATGCGCTTTGACGTCCAGGTGCGCACCGCGCCCGACGTGCGGTTTGACTCGACGCTGACGCAGGATCTCTCGGGCGAAGCGGACCTGCGCCTGCGCGGCAACCCGTATAATCCCGTGTTGCTGGGCAAGGTGATCGTGAACCAGGGAGAAATCAACTTCTTTGGAAACAAGTACTTCATTGATCGCGGAGACATCTCGTTCATTAACCCTTTGAAGCTGGAGCCCGTCCTGAATCTGGACTTGCGCACGCGGGTGAGAAGCATCGACGTCACGCTGACATTCTCTGGTCCTCTGGACAAGTTGAACGTGAACTATCGCAGTGACCCTCCGCTGCAATTGAATGAAATCATTGCCCTGCTGACGGTGGGACGGGCACCTGCCGGTTCGCCATCGTTGGCCGAGGCGCAAAACGAAGCGGCGCAAAGCTGGCAGCAGGTGGGCGCTAGCGCGCTGGTGGGGCAGGCGGTGGCGGCGCCTATTGCGGGAAGGCTGCAGAAGTTCTTTGGCGTCAGCCGGATCAAGATCGATCCGCGTCTGACCGGTGTGGAAAACAACCCGCAGGCACGGCTCACTGTGGAACAGCAGGTGAATCGGGACATCACCGTCACCTTCATCACCAATCTGGCAGGCACCCAGCAGCAGATTGTCCGCCTGGAATGGAACTTCAATCCGCAGTTTTCGATGGTGGCCCTAAGGGACGAGGACGGGTTGTTTGGTATCGACTTCCTGTATCGGAAGCGATTTTAGGCTGCATCCAAGGGCACCGAGTTCTGAAGCGGCCAGTGGCAAGCGCTACTCTGAAGAGACAGGCAATATGGCTTCGTTTCGATTACGGACGGCGGGCGGCAAGCTGAAGATTGAGCACAGCATCATCGACGGTTTACGCCGTGTATTGGAAACGCTGCTGGAGAACCACCCCGAGGAGATCCGGATGATTGTGCCGGGGGTCATCAAGCCTGTGCGCGATGCCAAAGGGAAACTGCGATTGAAGGTAAGCGTGGCCACCACGAATGGATGGAAGGCGCTTGCCTTTAGCGCCGGGGCGCGACAGGAGATCTTCATCAGCACGGAAATGCCACGCGAGGCTCTGGAGGCTGCGCTCCAGCGAAGCTTAGAGGCCTAAGCCCTTCGGAAGCGTTCGGGCTATCCGCGCGCCTTGATGGCGTCCGCCTGCTTCTGGATTTTCAGCACCGCCGCCACGATCGTGTCCATGTCCTTGCGGCCGCCCAGCAGCATCGTCTGGGTGAACCACACCGCCTCACTGCACAGGCGCACGTTATCCGGGCAACGATTCTGCTCCATCACCTCTTTCAGGCGCTTCTCCCCATACAGCTTCTTATAGCCCGTGGATTCCAGCCGCTGCTTAAGGAAAGGTTCCTCGGTCAAGGGAGAATAGCCGCCGCCGCAACCGATCCCCTCCGCATTCATGGCCTTGATGAACGTGTCTCTGGAGAGGCCACGGAAGCCTTCCGGGTTGTAGCGGAACATGTACAGGTGGTAGGCATTGCGGGTGGAGCCGCTATACTCCACCGCTGGTGTGATGCCGTTGATCTTCCGCAGTTGCTGGGAGAGGTAGCGCGCATTCTGCTCACGGGAAGAGGATTGCGCTTCCAGTCTGCGCATCTGCGCCAACAGGATGGCGCCCTGGAACTCGGTCATCCGCAGGTTGGCTCCGTTGGAGGCATAGCTGAAGTTATAGCTGGTTACCTTGCGCGCCCTACCGTTGTTGTGGAAGGCGTAACACTTCTCAATGAAGTCCTCGTCATCGGAAATGATCGCGCCTCCTTCGCCCGCGTTGAGGTTTTTTGATGCCTGGAAGCTGAAGCATCCCGCCTTCCCCAGCGTGCCGCTACGCTTGGCTTTGACGCGATCGAAGTCTTCCCGAGTTCCGCTGCGGAGGTCGATCCGATCCAGTTGCGACAGCTGCTTGACCAACATGG
>JALOKO010000349.1 GCA_025456495.1 Bryobacterales bacterium
AACCCGGTGCAACCTTGCCGGGAGCGTGCCACCGCTAGCACTTTCCGCAGGCACACGTCGGGCTAAGCCGTTGACGCTTAGGGGAAAGGAATTCGTACGGGCGGGGGATTGGCTCCTCAGGTAGGACTCGAACCTACAACCCTTCGGTTAACAGCCGAATGCTCTACCATTGAGCTACTGAGGAACAGGGTTGCTGCTTGGCCGCGCTGAACGACCTAACTTTCAGATTACACCAAATTTGAGGATTCCATGTCAATGGATCGCTTCGAAATTGCAGGTGGCGCGGCTTCCAGTACCCTTGCTCCGTCGGCGTCAGCGCGACATGCCAACGGGTTCACCGCCCCATTGCCTTCGGATTGGCGATTCCTATCTTTCCAGCTGCATTTTTCCTGAGAGAAATCTCCCCGTCAACCGACTATTCCACAGGGAGATCATCCATGCCGACTTCTCGTCTTCACGTACCGTCGTTCTGGCCTGTTGCGGTGGTTGCGTTGCTGGTGGCATTCAGCGCCATGGCGCAGTCGCCGGGGCCACCCAAGTACACCAGCGCCGGGGTGGTGCATGGGGCTACGTTCAACGAGGGCCCCTTCGCCGGGAACACCTTCATTTCCATCTTCGGGGAGGATCTGGCCTGGAGTACGCGGCGGGCGACGCAAGCCGATATTCGGGCGAACCGGCTGCCCACCTCCCTGGCAGGCGTACAGGTGCTCATCGGGCCAGTGCAGGCCTATCTGGTGTTTGTTTCGCCTACACAAATCAACGCGTTGGTGAGTTCAGACCTCACTGCGGGCGACTATTCGCTGCGGGTCCTGCGCGATTCCTGGGCGGGTCCAACGGCCAGTATCGGCATTCGTGAGGCTGCGCCGGGACTGTTCATGATGCAACAGGGTATCCCCGTAGTCACGCGGCCGGACGGTTCACTGGTAGACGCCAACAACCCCGCGCGGCCGGGCTCCATCGTCATCGTATGGGCCACCGGCTTGGGCGCAACGATACCCGCCACCCAACCAGGCGAACTCCCCCGGGCGGCGGCGCTGCTGGCGCGCATCCAGGATTTCGAGATCTGGCTGGGTGGCCGGAAGGTGAGCTCCGAGCACATCTTTTACGCCGGCGTCGCACCTGGATTCGCCGGGCTCTACCAGATCAACCTCCTGCTGCCAGAGGACACGGCGCCGCTGCCGGAGATCCGTGTAGGCTATCCGGGATTCCTTAGCCCGCCGGGGCAGAAGATGTTCGTGCTTCCCTAGCGCCAGAGGCGCAAGCCACGGCCCTCACCCTGATCCCAACAGCCCTGATTCCAAGGGACTAAGCCCTGAAGATCTCGGGTAAACTGGCTGCGGCCACCGCCTGCCCGTGACGTTTTTCGGCTTCGCTTGGGGTATGTTCACGGACACGCTCGGCAATGGCCGGGAATTCGCTGTCCAGCACTTCACGTCCCACCTGCAGGATCAAATCGCCACCCTCGCCCGTCAGCACGCGGCCCAGCAACAACAGGTGGCGGAAATCATAGAAGTCAGCATAATGCGCAATCGAATAGCCGAAATAGACGCCGATTGTTTGGTAGATGCTGCGCGCCCGTGCGTCTCCGGCAGCCATCAACTCCTGCACCATCACCAGCTTTTCCGGTAGGCCCATGCCTTCGGGGGCCGCGATGCCCGCAGGCCCCAGCAAGCGTCCCACGGCCTGCTGCGAGAAGTACTGCGCACCCACGCCGCCGTCGCGTGACCATTCATCCTCATGCGCGCGCACAGCGTAGTCCACCGGAACAAACGCCAGTTCGTTCAGCCAATTGGTGATAGCGCCCTGTGGGGTCACATAGCCCCCTGCCTGGCTGGTACCCATTGAGATACCCAATACCGCGCCATCGTTGAGCGCCATTGACCCGGCTAATGCGGTCACTTCCCCATCATTGGCCACCTCAAAGGGAATCCCCTTCCACTCGTCCTTCAGCCGGAAGAACATGCGACGCACATGGCGGTCGAAGTCCTCGCGAGACACTCCACGAAAGAGCGACGCCACACGCACTTCGTTGTTCACGTAGACTCCGGCGGAACTACCCCCAATGGCGTCCACGCGCGGGAGTTTTTCCGCCGCCCGCCGCAGGGTGTCCATGACGCCGTCGTAGTGGTATTGCGGATCTTTCTGGAAGTACGGGTCCCAGGTGACCTCTTCTGAGTGAACCACCTGCCCATCCATCACCGCAGCGCACTTGCGGTCGCTGCCACCCAAGTCAAATCCGATGCGACAGCCATCCAGATGCCTTCCCAGCGATACCGTGGTCTCCGCTTCGTCAGGCGCTTGGGACAGAGGACAATGTTCCACCTGGAAGCGGTGGCCATACACGGTGTCACCCATGAACTCGTAGTCGAAAGCGCGGACGCCGGACGGCGCGTAGACCGCACTCAGATAACCGGCCAGTTCCGCATTCCCGGCCACCGTCAAGCGGAAGCCTCCGCGTTGCCACAACAGGAACTTGACGATACGCTCCACGTACATGTGGTTCAGAGCGACAGCGTCACCCTCGTGAGGCAGGATGTGGGTGCGGTACACGGAACGCGAACCATCCCTACGCTCCAGCGCGAGAATAAGATCCTCGGCGCGCCCGCGTTGGGCCACCAGGTGGCGGTACGTGCGGTTCCAGACGGAGGCTGGCAGGAACGCGTCATCCAGCGGCGGTGTGTGCTTCAGGGTAACAGGGAGCATAACAGGGGGAGCATTCCTTTCGCAAAGGTTGACGTGAGGACGCGCAACGTGGCCAACGACGGCTCAGGACGGGCCGTCCCAGGGAGGCGACTCTCCCGGGCTTTAGGCGCTAATTGGCCTGGAAGACCCTCTTGCCATTCACCCAGGTTTCCAGAACTTGGATCTCGTTAGTTTCTGAATGGCAAACAAACAGCACAAAGTCCGCGCGGTCGCCCTCCACCAGGCCCAACTGCCGACCCTGCACGTGGCAGCAATGCGCCGGGTTGATGGTGGCCAGGCGCACGGCTTCCGCCAGGGCAAGATGGCCCAGGGTCATCAGCTTCTCCACGCCCTTGTGCATGAACAGGGCGGAGCCTGCCAAGCGATCGCCTCCGCGCAGGACGACGCGGTCTCCCGGCGGCAGCAGTTCCACTTCCACCTCACCTAGCATATAGGGGCCGGGTTGGCAGCCGGCTGGCATGGCCGCATCCGTCACCAATACGGCGCGCTCTACGCCCTTCGCGCGTAGGGCTACCCGCAGGAAGTCCTCGCCCAAGTGGATACCATCGGCGATGACGCCAGCGTACAGCCGGTCATCGGCCAATTGCTGCCACAGGTAGTTGGGGTGACGCGGCAGCACCTTGTGGGCGCCGTTGCCGATGTGGGTGGACATGGTGGCCCCTGCCCTGACGGCATCAGAAATCTGTTCCGCACTGGCCGATGTATGCCCAATGCTGACGGTGACGCCGTCGGCCGCCACTGCTTCGATGAACGCCGGTGCGCCCTCCCACTCCGGGCTCAGCGTGAAGAGCTTGATTTGGCCACGTGCCGCCTCCTGCATCCGCTGGTACAGATCCAGATCCGGGGCGGTGACCCAGCGTTGCGGGTGGGCGCCGCGCGGCCCGTCGGTGGGTGAAATAAACGGACCCTCCACGTGAAAGCCCTCCATCGCGGCGCCATTCGGAAGGCTCTCTTTGGCCGATGCGAGGTTGCGAAGGGCGCCCACCATTTCATCCGGCGAATTGGTAATCACCGTGGGAAAAAAGAGGCTGGTCCCGCTGGAGTGGATGACATCAATCGAACGACCAATCTCCTCCACCGCTGTGCCGGACTGGCAGTAATCCACCCCCGCGAATCCATTCACCTGCACGTCAATGAAGCCCGGCGCGATGTACACCGTGCTGGCGTCCCGCGTGGTGGCCGGGCTACTGTCGCTGACGGTTTGAATCGCCTTTTCAAAGGTGATGGTGGTGTGAAGTCCGGTGGTGGGGTTGATGCCTGAAATCTGCATGGAATTCGTGGATGTGTGAACCGCGCGTTGGCTTCCATGGGGAAGCAACCCTTTCATTCTATCCAACTGCCTTTGCTCACGAGCAGATTGCGTTGGACCGTATCGCCCTTGAGCCGGTCACCCTTGGCACGCTTGCCAGTTACAGGATTGCCAGTCACAGGATTGCCAGTCACAGGATTGCCAGTCACAGGGCACAAGCGACGCTTTCCCAGCCAAAGCCGCCAGGAAGTGGTGTCCGCGTTATCGCTGTTGCGGACAAAGCACTCTGTGCGGCTCGTGGTGGCTGGCTTGTGGGGGCCATCACGAGAAGACGTATCCATGCCATCGCAGCATCAGCCGGGTGCAGGCGTGGGCCGTGATGGGCGGTGCTATGCTGGGCCAGTGCCCATCCGCCCCATGCCAGCCCGCCTGCCGGTCTCCACTGGCATTCCGCGGCCGGCAAGCGCCACGCGATGGGAACAGGGGCGTCGCGTAGCCGCAGCCAGCGTCGTGGCCAGCGCGGTGCTGGCCCTGGCCAACCTGGCGGTGGGATACCTCTCAGGATCCACGGCCGTGCTGGCAGCCGGTATTGAGTTCGCTGGCGACGTCGCGGCCTCGCTTCTGGTGCTCTTCGGCATGGTAGTGGCCGCCCGACCCGCCGACAGTAACCATCCCTATGGACATGGGCGCGCTGAAATTCTGACCGCCCTGGCCGTTGGAGCGATGCTGTTTCTGGCAGGCGCAGGGATCTGCTTCCGGTCCCTGCAAAAACTCAGTGAGGTACATCCACCGCCGCCCGTCTGGGCAATGATCCCTCTGGTGGCCGCGATTGTGATTCGTGGGGTAATGGCCGCAGTGAAGTTCCGTGTTGGCAGACCCTTGCTGCCCTCACCGCGTTGGGTCTCTCGCTGGCTGAGCCGGAACGCTTCCGTGCGGCGGATCACTTTGGCGGTTTCGCCGTGGGCTTGTTTGTCATCCTTACCGCCATCCGGGTGCTGCGCGATAGCTCGATGGAATTGATGGATACGATGCCTGCCGGGGCGCGGATCGACGAGATCCGCCATTGCGCGACGAGTGTTCCCGGAGTGCTGGGGATCGAGAAGTGCTACGCCCGCAAGACAGGCCTGCAATACCATGTGGACCTGCATGTGGAGGTGGATGGGCGCATCTCCGTGCTGAAATCGCACGATATCGCATCCGCCGTGCGCGTTCACCTTCGGGACTCGCTTCCCTGGGTGGCGGACGTCCTGGTGCACATCGAGCCAGCGGAAGCGGCTCAAGATCAATAGGCCAGCGGAAGCGGCTCAAGATCAGTAGGCCAGCGGAAGCGGCTCAAGACGACTGAGCTGGTTCCAGCGGCAACGCAGGACGAAGCGACGGATGGTCCTGCGCTTCCCTGCCCGCGGGCAGGTAGGAGAGGATAGCCGCCGCCACCACATAGCACAGGCACCCGGCGAGCATGGTTTCACGCAATCCCAGTGTGATCGCCAGTCCGATAGCCCCCACACTGCCCAGCACGCTGGCTGCTGCGTTCAGCGCCCAGGCCCACCGCACGGACGGCGCGTGCAGCCGCTCCAGCAATTGCAATCCCTTTGGAAAGGGAATTCCCATCACAAAAGCAGGAGCGCCGATGGCCAGAACAGTCAGCAGGATTTTCATTGGAATCGGCCAGCTCACCGCCATCGTGGTTATCGGCCCGGCCAGCAGCGCCAGTACCGCAATCGCGCTCGCCGCCAGCGCAAGCGCCAGGCGCAGGCGCCGCACGCAATCACCCACCAACCGCGTGCTGAAATAGCTCCCCAATCCGCTGAAGGTGAGCATCGCGAACACGATGACGGTGAGGGAGTAGGTGGGGTGCCCAAGCAGCAGCACAAAACTTTGGATGGCCGATACCTGCACCAGAATGTATCCGGCGCCGAGACAAACAAAGTACAGCAGGAAGCCGCGCACGCGTCTATCCTGCGGCAATCGGGTACGTAGGAACACCGCGGGCAGCAGCAGCACCAGCGCTGTGGCGGTAAGGCTAATCGCAAGCAGCCCAAGCAGCGTGGGCAGAGCACGGTTGATCTGGTAGTCCGCGCTTCCTTCGGCAATCGGCAACAGCATCCGCAGCAGGTCGCCGCGCTGCACGGTATAGAAAAAGAACGGCCGGTTGTCGCTAACCGGGGACACATCGAAGGGGTAGCTACGATAGAACGCGCTGGGGTCGGCCGTTCGCAGCAGTTGGTGATAGGGCGTGTCACCAGGCACTCCGGGAAGGTATACAATCTCTAGCCCGCGCGCTGCGGCGCGATCCTTGGCCAGGAAAAGATCCGCTTCCGTGAAGGGCTGGCGCGCGATGAGGATGGTGTCCAAAGATCCCCACCCATCCAACAGGCGACTATTCTCACGCAGCACCATCACCTGGCCGCTGAGGTCAGCAGTGGGCGAATCAGCAAAGGTTTCGCGCGCCAGCGCCACCAGCCGCAAGCTCTCCCGGGGAGTGGTGAAGCCCCAGCGCGTGAAGGCCAGCACCCCATGTGGAGTAAGCCGGTCTCGGTATTCCCGAAAGGCCTGGGTGGTATAGAGATTGTTCTCAGTAAGCGCGAACGCGCCCGCCGCCGTAGAGGCCCAAGTGTCCACCAACGTCAACTGGATGACGTCCCACTGGCGCTGGGCGCGGCGCACGAAGCTGCGCGCATCCTCAACGGAGATACGGACATCCGGTCGTTGGTACAGAGAACGGCTGAGCTGCGGGTAACGTTCCCGCATAATGGTGTTAGCGATGGCCGGATTGATCTCCACACCGGTCACGTCGCCACTGCCGCTGGCTAAGGCGCGGGCCACATCCCATCCGCCACCCGCGCCCAGCACCAGGGCAGCGGCGCCGGGACGGAGGTTGTACACAAACCCCGGGCCCATCCCCAACAGGACGTCCCGATCCCGCTGCGTCAGTTGGTTGAGATCGTAAGGCGGAATGCCGGTGCTGGCGTCACCATCGATGACGATCTCCGGCTGCTGTTGTCCCGGCGGCACCCTGAGGGCGACGCGCGAAAAGCTATTCCACTTCACGAACAGCTCCGCGCCGAGTTCCTTGCCCTTGGCGAAGCGCAGGTCCAGCACGCGCGACTTGCCGTTCACCACCATCAGGATCACCAGCAATAATGCCGCGCCCACGCCGGCCGCACGCATCACGGCCATGCGACTGGCCGAGAACCATAGGGACGCCGCCACTGCATAGGTGACGGCAGCGGCCAGAACCGTATTGGGAGCGCCAAAACTATTCAGGAAGGGAACCAGCAGCATGCAGCCGGCCGCCGCCCCTAGAAGATCGAAGAAGTAGACCCGCTCCACGCGCTGGATGGTCTCGCCAATCACCAGCGACAGCACCGCGCCCGCGATAAAGAACGGAGTGGCTGCGGCAAAGAATACGACTGCCAATAGACCCGGTCCGGGGTCTCGTTCCACCTGTACAAAAGCCCACAGGGCGGCAGGCAACAACACCGCGTTGGAAAGCAGCAGCCAGGCAGCACGGCGCTGGTAGTGGCTGCGCCGCCCCAACAGATAGCTCAGCAGTCCACCGCCTCCCAACCCGAACAACGCGATCGAGATCGCCAGGAAGGCGAAATGATAGTAAAAGACCACCGAGAAGAGCCGCGTCAGGGCGAGTTCCAACAGCAGGGTGGCAAGCGCGGTGAAGAAAACCCCAAGGTACACCCGGGGCCAATCCTGGCGATTGCGGCTTTCCGGGTGTTGCATCTCTTTCCAGGATACGGCAGGTTGGCCAAGCCCGCTGTGACTCCACCGGATTGAGGCGCTCCCATGGTGGCATTTTCGGCTTGGGGAAGGTGTTACGCTGGTTTCGGTCCCGGCAATGCAGGCCGCGCTGGCAATCCCGGATCACCGCCTTCGTTCCAATTGAGTGCGCTACCATGATTGACCTTACGTCCAACAAAGACCAGCACCTGTTCCTGGATGCCTACCTGCTTGCCCAGCGGCGTGTGCGCTCCCTCGTGGAAGGCGACCCGGACTTCTACCCCATGTACACCCACGAGGGCCGGTGGAGGCATGACCTGCCACCCTGGACCTACTGGTGCGATGGCTTCCTGCCCGGCATGATGTGGATTTTCGCTTCCAGCGATCCTGATGAGGCATCCGCCACCTGGTGGCGCGAGCAGGCGCTCCGGTACACCCGCCCCCTGGAACCGCGCAAGCAGGATGGCGACGTCCACGATCTGGGCTTCATCTTCATGACCACCTTCTATCGCTGGTTTGAGATGACCGACGATCCGGAAGTCAACGCCATTCTGGTGCAGGCCGCCCGCACCCTGGCCACGCGCTATCAGGCCAAGGGCCGCTATCTGGCCTCGTTCATTTCCAACGACAGTATGTTCATCGACGTGATGATGAACGTAGGTCTGCTATTTCATGCTGCACTGGAGACCAGCAGCACTGAGCTGATGGACGTGGCCATGCAAACCTGCCTCACCGTGCGCCGTAAGCTGGTGCGTGGCGATGGTTCCGTCGCGCAGGAGGGTATCTTTGACCTGGATTCCGGCGAGTTTCTGCGGCAGAGCAC